>DAINBR010000281.1:0-4702 GCA_036732865.1 Bacteroidota bacterium
CCTCAGGACAGTGATGTAACAGCTTCTTATGCCCCCCTGGGCGGAGTCATTGCAGCTTGGCAGACTTCCCGAGCGATATGTTATGGCTTCGCATGGCCCCCGGGCGAAACATTTGCATTCGTCGTGAGGTCCAAAGGGTCAGGAAGTCACCAAATAGCCATTAAACCAGACAGGAGTTACTATGGGCGCCGGTCCAGTTATCTCTGTGATTTGTCTCTTCTCTAGCATTGTGATCATCTGGGGGGGAGTAATCCTTTCCCGTCATAAGGAAAGAATGACCATTCTCGAAAAGGGAGTGGGAGCAGAAGAAATCAAGAGCCTGTACGGACGCCCCGTGCGGCCGTACAATCCTCGTGTCCCGCTTATGTGGGGAATCGTTTTCACAGCCATCGGACTGGCCGTGCTCCTCAGCATGATCTTGATCAGCTGGTATAATGTCGATGAAGGCATCATACCCGGACTGATCGTGCTCTTCGGCGGCATCGGACTCATATTGTTTCATGTCATCGCCGGAAGGAATGCACAGCAGTAGGTCGGGGCTGTTGGGAGTCTGATCCGGACCAATTGTCAATAGTCAATGCACTATTGACAATTATCAATCGGTTGGGGTCAGATCCCCGTGTGCCCTTATCCCCTACTTTGTTGGTTCAGGGGATTTTGGCGCTTTCTCCTTCGCGAGATCGTCGAGACGTTTCTGCCGGGCGAGTATGAGCCGCAACGCGATCCGGATCGCGAAAAGCGTCAGTGCCACTGAGAACAACGGCCAGTGCCACGACCGGGGCACCAGCTGTAAGAAAACCACCGCCACCATGGCAAGCATGACCAGAATGGCGACCATGCCGTAGATGTTTACCCCTCTGTTCGTTACCTGCATGACTGCTCCTCTTCGTATCGCAACACGTCAGCGGATTACCGCCTCAATGATCCCCCCTCCCACGACATCGTCTCCTTCATACAGCACAACGGATTGACCCGGCGTGATCGCCCGCCGGGGCTCATCGAACACCACCTCAAGCCGTCCGTCATCAAGCGTACACACGCGCGCGGATGCACCCTCATCTTTGTATCGGACCTTCGCCGTCATGCGCATGGGCGCCCGGCAATCGGCATACTTGATCATATTCACACTGCCGGCGACGAGGCCCCGCGCCCTGAGGTCTTCCTCGCGGCCGAGCTCCACTCTGTTCGCGGCCGCATCGATGCCGGTCACGTACAACGGCTCGCCCCGTGCTATACCAAGTCCCTTCCGCTGGCCGATCGTGAAGAACGGATACCCCTTGTGTGATCCAATCGTCTGCCCGTCCAATCTCAGTTCGCCACCTTGCACATGCTGTTCGAGGTCAGGCACACGCTCCTTCAGGAATCGCTCGTAGTTGTTGTCGGGAATGAAACAGATTTCGTAACTCTCTCCCTTCGCTGCCACGGGCAGACCGCACCGGGCAGCATAGTCACGGGCCTCTTCTTTGGTCATACGGGACAGCGGAAAGAGCGTGCGCTGCAGCGATTCCTGTGTGAGCCCCCAGAGCGCGTAGGACTGGTCCTTCCGTCCGTCGAGGCCGCGCGATAGCAACCACCGGCCGCTCTCGCTGTCATGGCGTACCGCGGCGTAGTGTCCGGTGGCAACCGCCCCGGCCCCCAGCGCCTCGCTCTTACGGAGTAGCTCCTCCCATTTGATTTTTCGGTTACAGATCACACACGGATTCGGCGTCTTGCCGTTCAGATACTCCGAGACGAAATTGTCAATCACTGCCGCTGCAAACGGCGCGCTGAAATCTAGCACGTAGTGGGGTATCCCGAGATGCGCCGCCACTGCGCGGGCATCATTGATACCGTCGAGTGAGCAGCAGCTCGATGCGTTGCCGGTATTGCCGCCGACATCTTCATACGCGTACGTCTTGAGCGTGATGCCGATGACCTCACACCCCTGCTCCACGAGCAGCGCCGCCGCTACGGAAGAATCCACCCCCCCGCTCATCGCCACCACTACACGCTTCCGCACCATTGCCCCACCGCCTCCTCTCCGTTCTTCCATAGGCGACGCTTAACCCCGGCGTGTCAGCTCATGCCAGATCAACGCCGCCGCACCAAGAACTGCCGTGTTTCCTTCGGCCAACCCGGAAGGGACCAGCTTCACTTTGTTCCGGAAAATATTCAACATGTACTGCTCCATGTAGCGGTGCGTCGGCTCAAAAATCAAGTCTCCTGCATGGGCAAGGCCGCCAAAAAGCACTATAGCTTCCGGACTGGTATGCGCGACCGCTTCGGCAAGTTTCAATCCGAGAATTCGGCCCGTAACCTCGAATGCCTCCCGAGCAATGACATCCCCTCTCAGGGCGGCTTCCGTGATCATTATGGACGTAAGCTCGTCGAAGGAAATCGACCGCAATTCGGAATCCTCCCGCCGGACCGCCAGCAATTCAAAGACGGTGCGGCAGATGCCGCCCGCCGATGCATATTGCTCCAGACACCCCCGCCTCCCACACCCGCACCAGCGGCCATTCACGTCGACAATCGTGTGCCCCAGCTCCCCCGCAAATCCATCTGAGCCGTAGATCAACTGACCATTTGCGACGAGTCCGCTCCCTACCCCCGTGCCGAGCGTGATGACGATGTAGTCCTTCATCCCTCTTGCCGCCCCGAACATCCCTTCCCCGAGGGCGGCGGCGTTGGCGTCGTTGGTGATCACCACCGGGAGCGGGATGTGCTTCTTAAAAAGCCCCACGACATCCACAACTCCCTTCCAACTCAGGTTGGGAGGACTTTCCACCGTACCCCGGTAGTAGTTGGCATTGGGCGCGCCTATGCCTATGCCAATCATCGAATGTGTGGATCTCAGGGAAGTGAACTCTCCCTTAATAGCCTCTGCGACACGGCTGGCAAAAAGCTCGGGCGGTTCTTGGGCATTCGTGAGTATCGATTCCTCGCGATAACAATGGCCGACCTTGTCCACGAAGCCGAACTTGGTGTTCGTGCCCCCAACGTCAATACCGACAACAACTTCCGTCATGGTCTTTTTCCTGACATGAAGGGAACGGCGTGCAACTATTCAATCTATGGTGGATCGATCTGAAAATCAACCTGAGCCGCGAATTGGGCATCACGCACCTTGCTGCGGCCGCCAATAACGTGCTCCGTCGAAGCGTACCTCGCTGAAATACGCCACGAGGGAAGCGGCCGGCACACCACATTGAAGTACCACCGCCGCCCCGTGCCGGAGAACATTGCCGATCCCGATAGTCCTTCCAGCGTCGACTCAATGACATAGAGCCGGGAACCATAGGATTCGGACTGAAACAGCATCGCACGGCCGACCACGGTAATCCACCGGGCCGGTTCCCATCGCAGATCCCCGGCCACCATACAACCGTGTTCATCAGAACCGTTGGCTGGATCGGTAAACCGGAGTAGTTCGATCCGGCCACGGAAGCGCCACTGCGCACCGCGGGTGAAGTTCGCGGTGCAGTGAAATCTTCGCCGCGCTTCATGAGCAATGGCGGTGCCCGGCCTTGCACCCGCAGTTGTCTGGATGCCCCGTTCAATCCGCCTCTCTTCAGAACGGATGATAATCCGGAGCCCTCTCGCCAGGTGCATTCCTGCTTCTCCGGCAATCTCACTTCCTCCTGTTGGGAAGAGTCCCTCCGTGGTCCTCCAGGCCCTCCTGAATTGCATGAACTCGGCACGTATGTAGGAGTCGCTCCGGAGTGGCATCTCGATATTCAAGCGCACCTCATTTGAGTTGCGTACCGCCTCGCCAAACCCTCCCCCCAAAGCAAAAGGACTGTGAAATGCCGGCTGGCAATGGCGGATCAGGAGCTGCACTGCACAGCGCTTCCCGGCGTTCATGGTGACCAACGCCGCAACACCCATCCCGTCCTGCGAGATTGCGTACTCCATTGCACACCGTGCGGGCCCGGCCGCCGCGGAGCCGTCGATGCCCAATGCGCGAAAACCATTCCCCGAAAGTTCGAACGGCCGATCGAACTTGATTGTGTGATCGAGCCACGACTGCACGGTACTCACGCCGATGCGCAGCGTTCCGGGAGCACGATATTCAATGCGACCTCCGAGGCACGAAAACAATGCGGCATTCCTTCTGGCCAATTCACGGGTGGTCTGGTATGCGCCTCCCGCAGCCAGACTTGTGACCTCATCCAGACTGTCGATAGTGGCGGCACACGGAGTACGACCCGCGAACAGGCAAGCCCTCGCTTCTCCGCTTCCTACAGGCATGCCAACACTCACTCCCACACCACGCACAAACCCCTGCTCTCCTGAAGAACGATGCGGAGTGAGTTTGCCGCCCACAGGCCCGCCGAGTGAGGCATCCTTACGCAAACCCTGACCCCAGAGCAATCCCAATCCCGCCGTGACTTGAAAATCTCCCATGACGGCCTGACGCACGAATCCCGACGATTCATACTGAACGTATCCTGAGAGAGTACCGTCCCTGAACCGCTCGCCTGCGTCCACAAATCCCACCAATCCGGACTCCCAACTTGCTGCAGGCGAAAAGATTACCCGCGCATATCGTGTGAGGTCTGGTCCCAGGTACGAAGTGTCAGTGCCCGTCGTGCCGGCTAGAGGCCAGAGTATGCGTGAGCGAAGAGTAAGCAAGTGCTCGCGGCGCGGCGAGACGGAGACAAACGGGCGGACCATGGTCCACTCCCTGGAAGTCACACCCTCGATCCCGGGCAGGTCGAAT
>DAINBR010000282.1:0-4692 GCA_036732865.1 Bacteroidota bacterium
AAGTGCCGCCCGAGTGCCGGACTTCGAGGCGGACATGGTGATTGCTCAGAGTAATCATGGACTCCTGTCCAGCCGCAGCTGTCGAGAGCACCGCCGATATCAGGAATACAGGAACGATCATTTACCACCGGACGCGCCGCTGGATCTTGCGCATATTTTCTCCGAAGATCCGGCGCTTCTGGGCCAGAGTGCAATGCGAGTATGCAACCCAGCCAAATTGCGGAATGGGATCGCGCATCGGCTGATCAGTGCCGAACAGCACGCGCTCCGCACCGATATGCTCCACCATGAACTCGATGACGCGGTAGGTCACGCTGGTCAGTGTGATCTCGAGTGATACGTTGGGAAACTTCGTAGCGATCTCGATCCCATCGCGCGCTGAACCGAACGACCCTCCCTGGTGTGCCAGAATGAAGTGCATCTCGGGATACCGCGGTATAAGCGCGTTCATGTCAGCCACGAAATTGTCGGAAGGATGAATCAGTGTATAGCACCTATGCCGGTTGCCATATTCGAACCAGGGCGCCCAGCCCGCGTGGCTGTAGGGTAGCCCGGTCCGCGGAAAATAGGGCTTCAACCCCCCCATGCGGTAACGGCCGTGTACCTTCGCGATTTCGCGTTTCCAATCCTTGACGTACTGGGGTTGCAGTGTCGCATACCCGTGGTAGAATCTGGGGTACCGCTTCATGGCATCGTGCACAATCTGGTTTCCGTCTTCATAGTCGGCCCAGACACCGACCCACGCACTGATGCACACGGAGGAAATGCCCATGGTTCGTGCCCGCTCGAACATCGAAGATGCGTCGGAGAACGGCTGATGCATGAATCCCGTTCCCCGGGCGCCGTCATGGGAGATGTGAGCATGAGCGTCGACGACCAGCACATCGCGGAGCGGTACGCCGGCTTTCGCCGCGCGGAGTATCGGATCACGCACAGGTAGCGGCCGGTAGGCTCCGGGCATGGAATCAAGGTGCAGCAGCCGGGCGAGATTCTTTCCGGCGACAAGTTCTTTCTGTTCCTCGCCGAGCGTGCAGTAGTCGACAAACGCTTTGGCCGCTCCCATGGATTTGTCGAGTGCCCCGGTGCCGAGCAGCAAACGCTCTGCACCGAACCAGCCGGCGTAGACCTCGAGCGCGCGGTTGGCCTGATGGTTTGAGAATTCGAGGTACAAATTCCGGTGCTTCGCCATGAGAGGGTACAGATACCGTGTCGCCTCCCAGCGGGAACCCTGCAGGAGAAGGTGCAGGCGGGGATGACGGCTCATGGCCGCATCCAGCTCCGTCAGCAATACCTGATTGAACGCATCAAAGATGTCGGGATGGTACATGGCGCCGCCCTCGACAATCAGGAGGATATTCTCCTCCTCAAACGCGGAGAGCAATTCGCCGCAAAAGTCCTCGCTGAAGGGGTAGTGGTGAGTGCGGGGATACATCTTCGCCGCCCGAATGCCGTGGTCGCGCATCTCCTGCACCAGATCCCGCGGAGGGAGCATCTCGTCCGTGTGATGCGGCATCACAGACCAGACGCCATGCAGCCGTGGACTCTTGCGCAATTCTTTGAGGAGTTTCCGGTTGCTGTAAGCCGGATCATACTCCTTGCCCAGCCAATGTGCCACCAGCGCGCCATGAATGCCGCACCATTCCATTTCTTCGAGAAGATCCTCTGTTGCGAACCGGGTCTCCTCGTCCTTCGGGCCCCGTTTGCCGATCATGGCCGAGCAATCAAAATATACGCGTTCGTTCATGTTCACCACCAGAATGGTTTGACGGTCGACCGTTCGCGGACTTCGGCATCGACCGCACGCCGCAGCGCGCGACCGGCTTTGTCCAGCGCTTCATCGATGTCCTGCGCTTTGTGCGAATAGGATATGAACCAGCGTGGATTCGCAAAGATCCCCTCACGGTACAGTTCACGATGCCAGAGAAACTCAAGGCGTCCGTGATACCCGCTGTCGGCGCCGGAGAACTTCAGAAAGGGTGCAACCGGCAACCCCGCCGCCGTCCCTTCCACACCCGCCTCGCGCGCAATGCGGTCCAAACCTCTCATCAACCTTGTGCCCATCGTGCGAAGGTGCTCATGTACCTTCTCCCGCTTCATGATGGTGAGCGTGGCAATGGCAGCGGCGATGGAGAGTGACTCCCCGGCATACGTCGTGGTCATTTTGAACCGGTACAACGTCTCCATGTACTTGCGCTGCCCGACATACGTGGAGAGGGGGTACCCGTTTGCGAGCGCCTTCGCATAACCGGCGAGATCCGCATCCACACCGAAGAACTCCTGTGCCCCTCCCGGAGCGAGCCGGAATCCCGTCAGGACCTCGTCCATCACCAGTAGGATGCCATATTCCTTCGTCAGGGCACGGAGATGACGGATGTACTTCCCGCTGGTGTCCTCGTTGAAATCGTAGGGGATCGAGATCACGCATGCCAGACGCTCTCCGTAGAGCCGAATCAGACGCTCCGCCTCCTCGCAGTCGCCCCAGGGAATGATCTTGACGTATTCCTTCAGGACTTCAGGAACGCCGTTGTTGGGACTGTCCTCGGTGGCAAACCAGTCTGGATACCCATGGTAGCCGCTCATGAGGATCATGTCGCGCCCCGTGTAAGCGCGGGCGATGCGGATGTTGCTGAGGTTGGCGCCTTCTCCCGTCTTCATGAACCGCACCATCTCGGCATTGGGCACCATCTCGTTGATCAGCCGCGCCAGATCCAGCTCGATGGGGCTTGCCATACTGAACAAAACCCCGTTGGACATCTGGGACCGCACCGCATCGTCCACCTCGTCGTAACAGTAGCCGAGCGTGACAGGTCCGAGCGCCAGACGGAAATCGATATATTCCTTCCCCTCCATATCCCAGAGGCGGCACCCCTTGCCGCGCGCGATGAACTTGGGCATGGTTTCTTCGAAAGCATCGTAGGGACGTTTCGCATTCGTCTGCGTCCCCCAGGGAATAAGGCGCAGTGCCTCTTGAAAGTGTCTGTCAGATGGCTTCATACTGTGACCTCGGGGATATCGCCGGAGCAGTCAAGACGCACCTGCACGGTCTGGGAGTTGTGGGTGCCGCTCACGGTCCAGATAGTTCCCTCCCGTGAGAACACGAGCTTGCCGTGTTCTTTCCCCGACTGCTGTGCGGTGCAGACGGTAAGAATCCGGTGTTCCGCATTCCCGGCCGCAACTATCTCCGCATAGGGGTACACGCCGAGCTCCGGGGCGAGAGGATGCACCGCGGTGAGAACTTCCACCGGCATCATGGCATCGACCGTCGCGCGTGCCGTCGCTCCCGGCCGGTGAATGACAAACCTGCGGCCGTCCACTGTTGCAGAGCCTTTGCCGTCGGAGTTGTCGACCTGATACCGTATCTGGACAGAGCCGGGTTTTTGATCGAAACGCACATGGTCCAGGAGTAACAGGATGTCGGGTTTCAGGAAGACGAGCGTACGTCGTACGAGTGCAGCTTCGGGGGTAATCAGCCGGTAGGCCTGTGTGGCGTCGCTTGTCACGGTCACCATTCGCTCGCCGGGAGCGTAGCGGATGATCTCTGCTTCCGCCCACGAGGCGTTGGTGCCCTCGTGGCCGTCATGGTATTGATGTCCTTTCCCGTTCAGGAGTACCGCGGTGTGGGCCGAGGTGAACCTCAGCACCCAGAGCGGGTCGGTGTGGGAATAGGCGGCCTTGTACGGATCATGAAACAACCGCTCACCGTATGCAGTGAATATCACGCTGTTGCGGTCCGCGTGCTCATGGTTTCCGGGACCCCCGCTCCGGAGCGCGACAACAGTGTCGCGTTCCCCCCATCCCGTGCGAGCAACCATCCAATCGTTCACGAAACGCGTATTCATGAGTGCCGGGGCGGGCGGGAGGGGCTCCACTGTCTTGTCATACCACACAATCGCGAAGTGACTCGACACCTCGCCGACCGACAGCGCCACATGTTGCGCCAGACGGTCACGATGCTCGCGAGCAGTCCACATCGCGACTGAACAGTCGCCCATGGTGTAGGCATCGCCGAAATTGACGCAGCCCTTGGGTTGACCCGTGGTCGGCATGGACATGTTCAGGGCGTACCGGGCGGTGCCGGCGAAATTGATCATAGACCGGTGATCTACTCCCAGCCGGCGGTACAGCGCGTCAATGCACAAGGTCAGGTGCTGTGCGGTATAGCCCCAGTAGCCCGCGCCTTCGTCATAGCTGCCGTCGGACCCGAACATAGTCGAAAACGCCAGGGCGCTTTGCAGCGCGAGATCCACCCACCGCGGCGCCGAAGGGTGCACATCATACAACTTACACCCCGCGAGTGCCAGGCCGGCGATCGGAATAACCTTCAGGTTTGTCGCGTTGAGAATGAAGGGCCATCGCCGCAGGTCGAACCTATAGCTATAGTCGCTTTCGGGATCGAAGCCCCACCCCTTGACGCGGTCGGGGTATTTCATGCCGTACAGCGTACGGTAACAGGCCGGCGCCCCCTTTGCGGCGACTTGTCGCGCCATTTCATCTTTCAGATCTTGCGGAAGGGCGTCATCCAGCCATTCCAGGGCGCACACCGTGGCAATGGTGGTTTCGGGGGCACGCTGCAGGCCGATGGTCTCTTCCCCGCCTTCCAGAAAATAGTCCCACCGCTTATAGAGGAGGAGTTTGTCGATGGCTTCCCGCGCAACGGCAAGGTGTTCCCGGTCGTGCGCCACTTCGGCGACG
>DAINBR010000283.1:0-4679 GCA_036732865.1 Bacteroidota bacterium
CAAGATCCCCTTCCCACGATTGACGCACTCCCGACGGCGTTTTCGTCACCTGAATCACGCCCACAAACGGCTGCCCGTTGCGATAGGGATTCTGAACTTCATCGACGATGTCGTTGCCGACGGCGACGAAGAGGCCGACGAGAATCAGACCAATCCAAATGTAGTTCAGCATTGCTACTCCAGCGATGGGGAGATATGACTGACAGCAGCTACCATACAACACGAAGCGAAAGTCCGGGAACAGGCAGCGGGCCGCGGAACGACAGCGTTGGACTCACATCGAAGCCGTAGAGGCTGGCATCCACGTATGCGTCGACTATATTCAGCACGTAGAGTATCAGGAAGTACCAGGCATTTGCATCGCGCAGGTCTTTGTAATCGTCGCGCAATCTCTGGTAGGTTATATTGCCTCCGCTCGGCAACGAGGCGAGATAGAGCTGGCGGTAATCGTCCGCAGACCTATTATACCGTATGAACTGGGCGGCAAAGTAAACCCCGATGCCCAACACCAACGGTGCTTTCCAGTATGACTCGTTGTAGACCTGCCCCGCACCGGGAAGCAGGGCCGAGAGCAGCATCGCCATGCCGGTAGACTTCGCGGGTACCTCCGTGCTGAACAGGGAATCCCCAGGCACAGCCCGCACGCCGGCTCCGGAGGAGTCTTTGACCGCAGTGGTGTCGACCTGCACGGTTTGCCCGAAAGAGGCTCCCCAGGCGATTGCGATCACCAACGATAGCGTTGCGAGGCATCGGACCACGGAGTGCTATCCTGCGACGACCGCGATGGCTTCGATCTCCACGCGGGCATCACGCGGGAGGCGCGAGACCTCGACCGTTGTTCTGGCCGGGGCGGCATTTTTGAAGTACGTGGCATACACGGCGTTCATCGCCGCAAAATCGCCCATGTCTTTAAGATAGACTGTGGTCTTGACAACGTGCAGGATACCCGATCCCGCCGCTTCGAGAATGGCCTTGAGATTCTCCACTACCTGCCTGGTCTGTGATTCAATATCCCCGCCGACAATCTCCCCCGTCGCAGGCACGAGGCCGATCTGACCGGCCGTGAATACAAAACCGCCGGACACCCTGACGCCCTGGCTGTACGGACCGATTGCGCCGGGGGCATTTTTCGTGGAAACTATTGAATGTTCCATATTCTCCCGCTTATCAATGTTTGCAGCGAATTACTGGACCTTTTCGAATAATTCCAGAAGGCGTTCCAGGTCCTCGGCCGAGTAGAATTCCAGGACGATTTCTCCCCTCCCCCCCTGCTGTTGTCGCACATGCACGCGCGTGGACAGGAGCCTGCGGAGACGGTCTTCGACCGCCGAGATGGTTCCGGATGATCCGTTTCCGGGTTTCCCCTTCCTTCTCACAGCCCTTTCTCCCCGCTCACGAATCAGCCGCTCGAGTTCACGCACGGAGAGACCCTTGGCGACGACCTTCTTGAAGAAGGCGAGTTGCGATGCAGTGTCCTCCAGACCCGCGATGGCGCGAGCATGCCCACCCGTCAGCTCACCAGTGCGCACCGCCATCTGAATGGGCTCGGGCAACTTCAGAAGGCGGAGTGTATTCGTGACGGTCGAACGGTCTTTGCCGATACGCTGTGAGACTTCCTCCTGCGTAAAGCTACATTCTTCGATGAGACGCCGGTAGGAGATCGCAATTTCGATGGGGTTGAGATGTTCGCGCTGGAGGTTCTCCACGAGTGCCAACTCAAGCATCTCTTCGTCGGAGTTGACACGGATGACGTAAGCAGGGATCCTGCGCAGACCTGCGTTCCGGGAAGCACGAACACGCCGCTCACCCGAAATGAGCTGATAGCCGCCTTCGATTCTCCGGACCGTTATGGGCTGGATGATACCTTTTTCCTGGATCGAGCGCTTGAGCTCATCGAGCGCAGCAGGATCAAAGTCCGCACGTGGTTGGTAGGGATTGTGCTCGATCTTGTCGAGGGCAATGTGAATGATGGTCTGATCGGTGAATCCATCATCCGCCGACCGCTCAGCGCGTTCCGTCGACTCCGGCTCAGGGCTTCGAATCAACGAGGCAAGACCACGGCCCAGGGCAAGCTTGTTCTTCGACATGGTCAAGAGTCCTTATCCCAACCGGCTGGCACCTGCTCCCGGCGTACGGGAGTGGTTATTGCGTGAAAGTAATTCTCCGGCAAGATCCATGTAGTGCCGCGTGCCGGAAGAGACCGCATCATACAGGATGATGGGTTTACCGAAACTCGGCGCCTCGCTCAGTCGCACGTTGCGCGAGACAACGGTCTTGAACACTTTCTCACCGAAATACCGCCGGACTTCTTCGACAATCTGGTTTGAAAGCCGCAGGCGGCTGTCGTACATCGTCATCAGGACGCCTTCGATATCCAGCCTCTGGTTCAGGTGCTTCTTCACCATATTGATGGTGTTCAGCAGCTGACCGAGCCCTTCCAGGGCATAGTATTCGCACTGGACGGGGATGAGGACCGAATCGGCGGCGGTGAGGGCATTCAACGTCAAGAGGCCAAGGGAAGGCGGACAATCTACGAAGATGAATTCGAAACGGTCCCGGATGGAGTTCAGCCCCAACTGCAGGCGCCGTTCACGGTGTTCGATCTCCACCAGTTCCACTTCCGCCCCGACGAGGTTGATATGTGCCGGAAGGATGGAAAGATGCGGCATCTGGGTCGGTTGCACGATCTCTTCTGCCGTGCGTCCGCCCACCAGCAATTCGTATGTGCTGAGACCTTCTGCGGACGATGACAACCCCAAGCCACTGGTTGCATTGGCCTGCGGGTCCGTATCCACGAGGAGCGTCGTGCGCTCCGCCGCAGCGATACATGCAGCAAGATTCACCGCCGTGGTGGTCTTGCCCACCCCCCCCTTCTGATTTGCAATCGTAATGATTTTGCCCAAAGGCGTGGAACTCCGTGAAACATGAAGAGTAAATAAAGATAATGCTTTCTGCGGGGAAAACAAAGAACAGCGAGGGGAAAAGAAGGCAGGCGGGGCCTACTCGAACAGGTCTCCGCTGGCAACGCTGTATCCCCGGAGGAATTCCGGTGCCGACATCCTGCGGCGACCCTCCTGCTGCAGCTCCAGGATTTCCAGGTGCCCATCGGCCGAAGCCGCATAGAGCATCTGCCCGTTCACGTACACGGTTCCCGGCGGGTTGCCCTGGCCTCCGGGCTTCACACGGGTACGATAGAGTTTCAGCATTCGTCCCCGGTGCGTCGTCCAGGCGGCCGGGTGCGGTGAGAGCCCGCGGACAAAATTGTGGATCCGTTCCGCGGGCGCGTTCCAGGAAACGCGGCACTGTTCCCGGAAGATCTTCGGAGCCGGTGAAGCGAGCGCGGCATCCTGCGGCCGCGGGACGATCGTCCCCGCCTCAACCCCCCGCACCGTCTCAACCACCATTCGGGCTCCCAGGGACGCAAGTCGATCGTGCACGATGCCCGCATCGTCATCCGGTCCGACCGCAAGCGTGGCCGTGAGCAGCAATTCCCCCGTGTCCACCGCATCCGAGAGAAAAAACGTTGTGACGCCCGTTTCACGCTCCCCGTTCATGATTGCCCAGTTAATGGGTGCCGCGCCGCGGTAGCGCGGGAGTAAAGATGCATGGAGATTGAACGTTCCGTGGACGGGAATACTGAACACGTCCCGGGGAAGGATCCGGTAGGCGACGATGACTGCAAGGTCCGGTGCATGCGCGCGCAACGAAGCGGCGAAACCGGGGTCTTTGACGCTCGGGGGTTGAAGCAGCGGGATAGTGTGACGGAGGGCGACTTCCTTCACCGGCGTCGGGGAGAGATGCTGTCCCCTTCCCCGGGGTTTGTCGACGCCCGTGACAACGGCGGCAATAGGGTACCCTGCCGCAATCAACGCCTCCAGACTCGGAACCGCAAAGTCCGGTGTCCCCATGAACACAAGCCTGAGCAACGCCTATCCGATCACTTTCGGCTGGTTTGGCACAACGGCATATTCTACTTCGAGCTCGCCGCGGTCGATCTTGTTGAGACGTCCCCGGTGGAGTTTGCGCTTGAGTAGATTCAGGCGATCGACGAAGAGCACCCCGTTGAGGTGGTCCACTTCGTGGAGGATCACGCGGCTGAAAAGACCCGAGGCTTCGAGCTCCCTTTCGTCGAAATTCCGGTCGCGGAATTTCACCCGGATACGCTCTGCGCGCTGCACTTCATCACGAAGTGCAGGGAGGCTGAGGCACCCCTCCTCCAGCAACCATTTTCCTTCCTCTTCGACCACTTCGGGATTGTACATAGTCAGAGGTTCAAACTTCTCCACGCCCTCGCTGCCGGTCATATCGATCACGATGAGACGCTGCAACAACCCCACCTGATTGGCCGCAAGCCCGACGCCATTCGCCTTGTGCATCGTCTCCAGCATGTCGTCCATCGCCTGCGTCAGATCCGAGGCGGGTCGTTTGACGGCACGCGCTTTCTTCCGGAGGACGGGATGATTGAACGTGTAAATAGGCAACTGTGCCACGATGTGCTCCACACTTTGACGTGTTGTAACCGATCAGCGAGGCGACGAAGCCGTCGGGGGTTGGACGACGCGCCGTGCACCTACAAACCGTTTCCTGTAGTACGTGCTCTCTAGGGAGGAAAACGTCACACCTTTGCTCACGCTTGCATGGGCGAACAGGTCGTCTTCGATATAGATCCCCACGTGCGA
>DAINBR010000284.1:0-4669 GCA_036732865.1 Bacteroidota bacterium
CCAGACGTGCGCCAGGATCGTGCCGTCGCGGAGCACGGTAAGTCCCGACTCCCGGTCATCGATTGCGGTATCAAATACCGTATCGGGGGATAGCCACGTGATGCCGTTGTCAGTCGATCGGACAGAGAGGATTGCGCCATCCGGTCCGAGGTGTTCTTCTGTCCGCGAGAACAATACGAGGAGGTCACCATTGGCCGCACGGACAAGCGAAGGCCAGGCGCAATAGACGCCCTCGGGCCCATAGAGCGTGATGTGATGAGATTCCGCTGCCTCACGGCGGGCGTCAGTGTCGTTCCGCATCCAGCCTGTGGTGAGCAGGCCGAACATCAGCGCGGCGGCGATGTAGTATGCCGGATTCGCCCCGGGGGCAGCCGGCGGTGCCTCGGCGCTATAGAGTCCGGTCACGGGGTTCCTTCCCTCTTCTGTGCAAGCTCTTGAGTCATAGTTGTCACGGTGCTGTCAGAGAGCGGATAGAGCGAAAAGACTGCTATTGCGATGCCGGCAGCGACGGCGGGATAGACACTGATAAGCATCCGAACGCCTTCGAGAGTCTCGGCTGTCTGTTGGGTATTTGCCACGTAACCATAGGCTGTCAGGAGCCAGCCGGTCAGAGCACCGGCCACACCCGTCCCGAATTTCATTGAGAGCGTACCGGCCGAGTAGACAAGACCGGTCATTCGGCGGCCCTGCTTCCACTCCGCGAAATCCGCTGTGTCGCCAAGCATTGCGAAGAACAGTGCCACGATCGGTCCGGTCGCGAATTCCGTGACCGAGCTGAGGAGAAACATCGTGGTCGTGTCCCGTGGACCCACCCAGAAAAGCGAGACGCTGCTGACGAGAGCGACCGCAAATGAGAAATGCATAACCATCTTCCTTCCGAACCACACCGTCAGCCGGTGTGTGAGTGCCGCGCCGATCATGGCGGAGACGAGACCCGACACCATAAACGACGTTGCCAGCCCTGTGTCACCAACGAAGTATTTGAAATAATACATCGTGACTCCCTGTTTGAGCGTGGTCATCGTAACGAAAAGGAGTCCCACGGCGAACAGGATGCCCCAGGGCTTGTTGCGGAAGAGCAGGCGCATGTCGGCGCGTATTAAACCCGGGGGTGTGGCAACGGGCACGACACGTTCCCGGGTAGACGCGAAGGTAATGAAGAGCAGTACTACGCCCACGGAAGCGAAAAGGATCATTGTGGAGGAATATCCTATCACCTCATCGCCGTTGCCGAAGTACGCCACGAGCGGCACATTCAGCCCCTGGGTCAGGAGCCCCCCCATGAATGCGAAGAAGAATCGAAAGGATGATATGCTGGTCCGTTCGCCTGAATCCGGAGATAGAACCCCTGTGAGGGCCGAGTACGGAACGTTGTTGGCGGTGAATGCGATGATGAGTCCGCTGTAGGTTGCGTACGCATACACGAGCTTCCACGGGCCGGAGACATCCACAGCTGTGAAGGTCAACACGGTCATGATGCCGAAAGGGATTGTCGACCAAAGGATCCATGGCCTGAATCTCCCCCACCGTGTTGAAGTGCGGTCGGCAATGAGTCCCATGAGGAAGTCGGTGAGGCCGTCCCAGTACCGGCAGATGAGCAGTAGTGTGCCAACGGCGGCAGCGGAGAGACCGAAAACATCGGTGTAGAAGATCGGGAGGAACACCATGAGCGTCCGCCATACCAGATTGGTGGCGGTGTCCCCCAGGCCGTACGCGATTTTCTCCCAGGTCCCGACGGGGACGTTTGTTTCAGGCATCGGACGTTTCCCCGGCGACGTCACGATACGGATTTTCCGGAAGGAGGCGTATGCCATTCTGGCGGATGACCTCCGCGTACCAGTGTGCGGATCTGCGGGGAAGCCGGCGGCCCGTAGCATAGTCGACGTGATACAGACCGAAGCGGCGTGTGAGGCCCGATGACCATTCGAAATTGTCCATCAACGACCAGATGAAGTAGCCCCGGAGATCCACTCCTTGTGCAATTGCAGCATGTGCGGCGGCCAGGTATGCCTCGAGATAGTCAACGCGACGGTGGTCATCGAGGATTTCACCCCCGGCGGGAGCAGGAAGTGCGCAGCCATTCTCGGTGACAACAATCTGCGGGTGACCGTAGCGCGCATTGATCCAGTGTAGAAGCTTTCGGAATCCCCAGGGTACGACTGCCCACCCCATCGCCGTCTTCGCCCACGCAGGGTGCATAGACAGGTGGACATCCTGGTCTTCCTCGATTCCGGCATTGACGAAGGGATGAGAAGGCGGATGAGGGCCAGCTTTTGAATCCGTGGCGTACATTGTCGTATAGTGGTTCAGGCCGAAGAAATCCTGTGACCCGCGGATCATTGCGCTCTCTTCGCTCGTGAAGAGCGGAAGGCGGCTCCCCAGCCGTTGCCGCATCGCTTCCGGATAATCTCCGCGGTAGAGCGGATCGGCGAACCAGCCGAGGAAAAACTCCAGCGAACGTTCCGCAGCGGCGACGTCTGAGGGTGCGCTGGTGAGAGGTTCGCGCCAATCGCAGTTGGTCGTCATTGAGATCAGACCCTTCTGGACGGCCTGGAACCTGTCCCTGTACTCCCGCACTGCCATGCCGTGTGCGCGCAACATGGTGTGTGCGGCCAGATACGGTTCAACGTTCGAAGTGCGGCCGGGAGCAAAGATGCCCTGCCCATACCCCAGAATCGACGTGACCCAGGGCTCATTGAACGTCGTCCAGCGTTTCACACGGTCGCCAAAGAGATTGAAGCAGAGAACTGCATAGTCCTTATAGATGTCCGCGAGCGCCGGGTTGGTCCAGCCGTCGAGTTCAAGTTGCAGCGCGAGCGGCAGGTCCCAGTGATAGAGCGTCACCCACGGCGTGATGCCTCGCTTGAGGAGCTCGTCAATCAGGTCGGAATAGAAGCGGATACCCTCTGCGTTCGGTGTGCCCCGACCGGCCGGGAGAATTCTCGACCAGGCAATGGAGAATCTGTAGGCGTTCAGCCCCAGATCTGCCATGAGTGCGACATCATCCCTCCACCGGTGGAAATGGTCGCAGGTCACATCGGCGGTGGATGAATCGGTGATCTTGCCGGGTGTATGGGCGAAGGCATCCCATATGGAAAACCCTTTGCCGCCTTCAAGCCAGCCACCTTCGATCTGGTAGCTGGCGGTCGCGGCTCCCCAGGCAAAATCCTTCGGGAATGTCAGCATTGGCGTCGGTACTCCTCGACATCATGGAATGTTGTTGATAGGCAGAATGTGACAGAAGAGCCGGGTGCGTGCCGAACGGTCAGGAGGCGGATCTTCCGCCGGGACGTGGTCTTCTCGCCTGACCGCCGCGTCGGGGGACGCGAGAGGTCTTCTTTCGGGGCTCCACGGTTCCTTCCGGGAGTGGCGGCAGCGGCTGGAGCAGTTCCGGCTCGGGATGGACTGCCGGGAGTGTCCGGCCGATAAATCTCTCGATCTCCGGTATTTGGTATGACTCCGTTTCCGTGGCAAAGCTCACAGAGGTTCCGATTGCTCCCGCACGGCCCGTCCGGCCGATACGGTGCAGATAGTCCTGTGCATCCATGGGCAGAGAAAAATTCACCACGTGGCTCACACCTGCAATGTGTAGGCCGCGGGCAGCGACATCTGTTGCGACGAGCACCTTGAAGCGTCCGTTGCGGAAGGCTTCAAGGGTCTTCACGCGCTGATCCTGCGACACATCGCCCGACAGCAGCCCGCACCTGATTTCATATGCGGTCAAGCGGTCCTTGAGAAACTGGGTCTCGTCCCGCCGGTTCGCAAAGACCATGATGCGCTCCAGCTTTCGGACGGTGATCAGGTTATACAACAGAGTGAACTTCTCCTCATCGGTGGTAATATAGACCACCTGGTCGATTGACGCGAGGGTCATCGCCTGTGGAGGGGTAACGTCTACGTGCACGGGGTCGCGCGTCCAAGCGACGGCAAGTCGTTGCACTTCGGGTGTCAGGGTCGCGCTGAAGAACATCGTTTGCCGTTTCCCCTTCATGGGGGTACTTTCGATAATCCGGCGCACGTCCGGGATGAAACCCATATCGAGCATGCGGTCTGCCTCATCGATCACGAGAATCTCGACGCTGCTCAGGTCGATGTTGCCGTTGCGCTTGAAATCCAGAAGCCGCCCGGGTGTGGCGGCCACAATATCCACGAATTCATCCTTCAGAGTGTTCTGTTGCTTCCGGTATTCCATGCCCCCGAACACGGCCATCGTCTTGCACGTCGTGTACTTCGAGAGCGACTTAGCATCCTTATCGATCTGGAGGACAAGTTCTCGTGTGGGCGCGAGAATCAGAGCGCGCGGCGTTCCTCTCTTGCGGGGTTTTGCCGGGGGGTTCTTGCTGAAATGCGTCAGTATCGTAATGAGGAATGCCGCCGTTTTTCCGGTTCCCGTCTGTGCACGGCCCGTGGCGTCAGCACCCGAGAGAGTCTTATCAAGGATCCCCGCCTGGATTGGTGTGCAGTACTGGAAGCCAAGGTCGGAGATTGCCCGCATTACATCGGGAGGGAGGTTAAGGTCATGGAAACGGATCTTTCCTTCCTCCACAGGGACGCTGAACACGGCCGGATCCCACGGGACGGCCGGCTGGCGGGTTTCCGGGGTTGGGCGCGGTGCCTGCCTCCGGGGTCGCTCCTGGCGCGTTGGGCGTTCTGGGCGCGGACGGGGAGT
>DAINBR010000285.1:0-4649 GCA_036732865.1 Bacteroidota bacterium
GGCAGCGGACCCTCCGCCGCATCGACAAGCAGAAGGACGCCGTCCACCATAGTAAGGGTACGTTCCACTTCCCCGCCGAAATCGGCATGTCCGGGAGTGTCAACGATGTTGATTTTCACCCCATTGTAATGGACGGACGTGTTCTTGGCCAGGATGGTAATTCCGCGCTCCCGTTCCAAATCATTGGAGTCCATGACGCGCGTGACCAGCTGCTGGTTCGACCGGAATGTACCCGTCTGGCGCAACATGTGATCCACGAGAGTCGTCTTTCCGTGGTCGACGTGCGCGATGATCGCAATGTTCCGTACATCATTCCTTTGCTGCATGTGCCTTATTCCTTACCACCGTGCTTGCACAAAAAGAGATAGATAATAAATATGCAAAGAAACGGAGTCGTATACAACCGACCAGGCGCCCGCACTGGCAAGCCGTCTACTTCTTGAAGATCTTGATAACCGATTCCAGAGTCACTTTTTTGACAGTGAGCGCCTGTTCCACCTCGCCGGCATCGAACCACGTACCTCCACAAGAGAAACACCTGTCGACCCGGATGCTCCGGAATTCAATTTCCGTGAGCTCCATGCCGCACTTGGGGCACCGCATATGATGCAGCTGCTTCAGCCGTTTCTTCTCTTCGGCTTTCAATTTCTTCTCCGCCTCCTCCTGGCGCTTGCGCAGGAGCTCCAATTCCTTCTTGAGAAAGAAGTCTTCTTCCTTGTTCAACGGTGTGTTTGTCATAGGTACGGCTCCTGAGATTCATGAATGGGTTGCCTGCATGATGATAGTAAGAGTAGCTCTTCCTTGCAAGCACCGCGAGCGTCAGAGGAACGCCGGCCACCCCTCGCCGAGCAGAGCCCCGATGCTTTGCTTTTGTCCGCAGGCGGAGGTATTTTGTGCGTGGACCCGTCCGGCCACCCACGAAATGCCCCCAGTATCACATACCAGAGTGCTCCTTCCCGCAGGCATCATCGTGGGAACCCTGATTGCGCTTCATGCAGGCGCCTCCTACGGCATCGGTTGTTACGCGGCTATTTTTCTGTTTTCTTCCGCCGTTTACGTCTGGCTGGCGATCGAAGTGCGGCACGCAGAGCTCCCGGAAAGGGTCGTGTTCAGTCTCCTGAGCATCGCTCTCCTGCTCCGCGCGACGTTCCTCTTTACCATGCCGATGGGCTCAGACGATGTCTTTCGCTACCTCTGGGATGGAAAGGTGCAGGCCGCCGGAATCAACCCCTACCTCTTTGCCCCCAATGCGCACGAGCTGGCAGGCCTCAGGTCAGACCTTCTCCCTGTTGCTGTGAATCATCCGGAGATGAAATCGGTCTATTTTCCGCTCAGCCAGTGGGTATTCTACGTGAGTTACCGGATTGCCGGCGAAGCCATGTGGGGCTTCAAGCTCTTCCTGCTTATCGCTGAGGCCCTTACCTTCACGGCGTTGTGGCGCCTTACGAAGCTCCTGGACATGCCGCGCACACACACGTTGCTTTATGCCCTCTGCCCGCTCCCAATCATTCAGTTCGCATTTGATGCGCACCTTGATGGACTGGGCATCCCCCTCCTCGCATTCGCACTGCTCTATTACCTTTCGCAGAAACAAGCCCGGGCCGCGGTCCTGCTCGGTGCGAGCCTCGCGATTAAACCCGTCGGACTGTTGCTCCTGCCCTTCTTTGCCCTCGGCACGAAGAACACTTCGACAAGAGTGTGGGTCCTCACACTGCCGTTTGTGCCTTTTGTGCTGCAGTTTCTCCCGTATCTCCCGTCATCAGATCCGTTCGAAGGACTGCTCACGTTCAGCCGGCACTGGACCTTCAACGGCATTTTTTTTGAGGCGGCAAATTTGTTCTTCGCCGACAACCTCAACTCGCGACTTCTCTGTGCTGGATGTCTCGCAGTCTCCCTCTTGGTGCTCCTGTGGATGCCGGGAAACCGGATCATGAGAATGTACCTCGCCACGCTGGCACTCCTGCTGTTCTCGCCCGTCGTCCATCCCTGGTATGTGTGCTGGTTGGTGCTCTTCCTGCCGCTTGTGCGTCAGTGGTCGGGCGTTATTTTCGCAGCAACGGTGAGTCTCACGGTCTTGACGGCCATGGAGTACCGTCTCGGGGGCGTATGGGAACAGCATCCGCTTGCGCTGGCAGGCGAATACATACCCGTCCTCGTGGTACTGGGCTTCGACATGTGGAAGGAACGGCGGGGCGCGGCGCGTGCGTGAACCTGCCTGCCCTCCCGGAACGACGGGGGCAGGCGAGTCCGGGAAAAAAGTCGGTCATTCGGCGACAGCGGCCTGCAGCAGCATTTCTTTCATTGCAGCGCCAAGGCGGCGAATCCCTTCCATAATTCTCTGTTCGGGCATGTTGGAGAAATTCAGGCGCATGGTGTTCTTACGCTGCGTATTCGGAAAAAATGAGCCGCCGGGAACGAAGGCCACTCCGCGGTCGAGAGAGATGCGCAGGAGCCGCCGCGCATCCACCTCCTCCGGCAATTCAAGCCAGAGAAAGAGTCCGCCCCGTGGGTGCGTGACAGTGACCCCGGGAGGCATCTCGGTCTCCAGGGCTGCCAGCATCGCATCCCTCCGCTGGCGGTACACTTCCCGCTTCCGGACGAGATCTTTTTCGATGTCGTGTGTCTGCATGTACACGGACACGATCATTTGATCGAGTGTGGAAGAATGCAAATCGGCTGCCTGCTTCAGCACCACAAGCTTGTCCAGGACGTCCCTGCGGGCGGCGATCCACCCGACGCGTAGTCCCGGACAGAAGATCTTGGAGAATGTTCCGAGGGATACGACAATTCTTTCATCGTCCATGGCCTGGATCGCTCGGGGGGGCTCCCCTTCGAACGTCAATTCGCCGTAGGGGTTGTCTTCGATGATCGGCACGCCGAATCGTTGTGCCAGGGCCAGCAAACCCCGGCGGCGTTCAAATGACCATGTACGTCCCGTAGGATTCTGGTGGTTCGGCACGACATAGATCATCTTTGCCCGTTGTCCGGTCTGCAGCTCATGTTCAAGTGCAGCGAGGTCCATCCCGTCTTCATCGGTCGCCACTTCGATCCATCGCGGCTTGAAAACATTGAACGCCATCACAGCCCCGAGATACGTCGGGCTTTCACAGATCACCGCATCACCCTCGTCGATCCAGAGTTTAGCAATAAGGTCCAGTCCCTGCTGTGAACCGGTCGTCACAAGTATTTCCTCGGCACCGAGGTGCGTCGACCAGAGGGTGTTCATGCGGTCCGCGATCTGTTCGCGCAGAGGCTGAAACCCTTCCGTGGGAGAGTACTGCAGCGCCACACGCGCCCGCGTGCGGAGGATCTCTTCGGCAATCTGCGCGATCGCCAGGTTCGGGAACAGCTCCGGTGCCGGCAATCCCCCTGCGAAGGATATCATGTCGGGGTTTTGCGTGACTTTGAGGATCTCGCGGATATCAGAAGCCCGGACGATGCTCATGCGGGAGGCAAACGAGGTCTGCATGGTTTTTTGTCCTGAACGTGCACAGGTTACGCAATAGGCCTGGTCCCGGCATACTGCCGGTCCCGGGCGTGGTGGCGTGTCGCGAACTCTGCTGCCATCGGAAATATATTCAAAATCATTGAATATCAACAGCCGAAAGAAGAAGCATGGACCCCTGCAATTGCCAATATCGGCATCTTCGGGAACCTCAAAGGGCGACTCGATGCGCAGACTGCTTGCTTTTCAGCGCATCGCGAAATGCCGGATTGCTTCTCTCTGAACTGCTTCTTAATATAAAAGAATTATGGGGGAGATCCACACTCCCACCGGGCAAGTACGATGACACCGTAATTCATCTCGTGGAGTAATCATGGATACACCTGAACGCAACAGATTCATGGAATTGTCACTGTTCCGTCTCATCATTACAAACAACGCGGCGGACACCAAAGTCGCCACGCTTATCGGAATGAACACCACGATGCTTGCAGTGCTGGCTGCTCTTGTCACGCGCCAAGAGGTCGTGCAGGCGTGGATGGTGGGTCTTATCACGCTTGCAGCGCTCGGCTTGCTGCTCAGCCTCCTCTTTCTCTCGCTCAGCTCCTTCCCGCGCACTTCACGTCCCGCCCGATCCATTGTCTTCTTCGGTGCTATCTCTGCCGTTACAGGTAATGTCTTCGCAGATCGCGTCAGGACGATCAGTGACGCGGAGTATCTGGATGACCTCGTTGAACAGTGCTATCGCACCGCGACAATTGCGTCACGGAAGTTCCGCTGGATACAGCGGGCACAGATGGCCTGGTATTCAAGTATCCTCCCGTGGCTGTTGACGGTCTACTTACTGTCCCACAAGTAGCCTCCTCAAAACATGAGCGACGCAGACCGGTCACCATTCCCGGTCTGCGTCGCTCAGCATCCGTACCTGCACTACGTTCCCAGGTTGAAATCCAACGGGGGGAGGCTGGTTGTCTACCTGTCTCTGGGCACGTATGTTTTGTTGCCGTTCGAGTTGTAGTAATAATGGCCACCCCGCGGTCCTTCGTAAATGGGGCTGCCATCCTTGGTCTTTCCGTTGGCGGTGATGCGCAGCCGGTCCGCTGCCTTGCGGACGCTCCCCTCCAGCACCGTGTCGACGCCGAGCTTGCGGCCGATGGCGCGCACGTCCTCCATCTTCCCCTTGAACGTGAACGACGACGTACGC
>DAINBR010000286.1:0-4648 GCA_036732865.1 Bacteroidota bacterium
CCCAGAGATACGCGTTACTTGCGGTCATGTTTGCAAGGATGACACCCAGGGTGTTCGGGTCCGCGGACCCGACCGTATCGTACGCACGCAGCTGCGCCTTCACCAGCGACGTCACTTCGCGGAAAATCACATCGGTGACCTCGCGGCCGTACCGCCTGACCTGGTCGTCGATTCCGTCAACGGTCATGGTCACGTATGCAAGCTCACCGTTCATATCCTCGGCCCGCTGCACTTCCTCCTCGACCCTGCGCAAGAAAAACTTCTTCGTCATCAATCCCGTCAGGTGATCGATCGACAGGTATTCTTTGACGACTTCGTTCATAAATCCGACTTCGAGCACGGCGGCACCATTCTCCACGAGGCGGTAGAGCATCTCCACTTCCTGTCCCGTAAAGCCCGCGTGTTTCCTGCCTTCGACCGCGACCGCACCGTAGCAGCGATTATAGGAGCTGATCGGCACGCAGATGAATGCACCTTCCCTGGGGAGACTCTCCCCCTCATGATAGCGCGGCCGCTCCTCACCGGCGAGGTCGGGTATAACCTCCACCCTGTTGCTGGTAATCACTTCACCGACGATGCTGTGTGCAACGTCAACAAGTTGCGAAGGCAGCACCGCCGGGCGCCCCGACGGGTTGATGACCTTCTGCACCGTCCAGCCACGCACGTCATCGTTATACATTGTCACCGTCAGCACCTCAGGATTGACGAGGCGGCTGACCTCCTCTACCAGGGCACTCATCACCGCGTGCTCCGACTGGTCCGCCTTCACGCCATCCTGCAGACGCCGGATCGAAGCAAGGAGTTCTGCGTCAAGCAGGAGATCATACTTGTCTGTGTAGCTCTTGATGAGCCCGGAGATAAGCTTCGTAAACCGTCCGAGCAGATCAACGGTCTCCTGCCCGAATGCATCTTCTGCCGTGCTGTCCGCAACCAGCACTCCCACGGTATCAATATCCTTGGCGCTGCTCCTGAAGAAGACGGGCACCGCCACCGCAGATCGCACTCCCGCAGCCGCTTCATAGTACCGAAGCATCTCTGTTTCCGCAGCCGGATTGACAGCGGACACAATCTGCGGTTTTCCACTGGTGGCGACCGTGCTCAGCAGATCGGTGCCAATGTCAAACCTGCGGGTCGTGGTAAATGCCGTGCTGTCGGTCGCGACCCCCTCCAGAACAATTTGGTTGCGGTCGGGATTTCTCCAGAAAAATGCAGCGCTGTGGGCAAACAACGTATTCTTCACCACAATCAACGCCTTGTCCACCAACCCGTGAAACTCCGCGCGGGGTTCACTCTCGCGTCCCGACACGTCCGCGTCAAGATCGAAGAAATCCACGATCTCGGTTTCCCGAAGGGCTGGGGCCCCGGCGTCAACGATCGGCTTTGCGGATTTGGAAGACGGGACGATGTGCGGTTCTTCATCTGCGTGCTTCACTTTATAGTCCTGCCCACCCGGCTGGTAGTCATCGAAAAGCATCCGGTTCTGCTGCGATTCCGCTTTTTCGGGGCCCACGGCGTGCTCCTCTCTTTTGTCTTCCCGGCTCCCTGCGCCGCCAAGGTACTTCCGGCGCAAGAAAGCAAAGAAACCTGCGCCGGCACCTGCCACTTCGGGGGAATTGGTGACGTCCCCAAGCAGTAGTAAAACAACGACGGAAGCCGAGGCCACCAAAAGACAACACAACTCCCTCCCGATCACTGAAGGAGCCCAGTTGTTATCCGCCATGGTGTTTTCGCGATTTTGGGTCAGATAGCACAATATCGTTAAAATTTAACAAAAATCGCCCGAAGAGTCAAGAAAAACTTGAGAAATTCGAGGCAAAACACGGGATTTCAGGCAGTTCCGTGTCATCAACTCACATTTCGGGATAGTGTTTGAACGCCCCAATGTCTTCAATGAATCTCGAAATCTCGGCTTTCCATTCCCTTTCGAGGACGGAAGGATTCCCGCCTGCTTCAAGGAACCCGGCAGCAGACCCTTTGCCAAGGAGTTTCCCCAGCCACCGGTGATTGAGCTTCACCATGTCGGGGCGTTGGCGGAGCAACTCTGAAATAACCACTAACCCGGTAAGGACAGGTCTGAAGAGGAGCCGGTCGCGCATATCCAGCTTCGCGCCGTGGCACAATACCCCCGCATGCTTGGAGGAAGTCGGCGTGAATTGCGTTGGGAGGAAGCTCACACCCGGAAGCTCTCGGGCGTTCAGTCCGGCGGCAAGTGAGTCTGCGTCAAGGAATGGCGCACCCATGACGAAAAATGGCGACGTCGTCCCTCGCCCTTCACTGACATTCGTCGCCTCGACAAAGCAGGTGGCCGGGTAGACCTCTGCCGTCGCGGCTGTCGGGATGTTCGGGGATGGTGCGACCCACGGCAGTCCCGTATCCTTCCAGCCCATGGTCGTGTTCCATCCCTCCATCCAGATCACCGTGATATCCGCCTTCACTCCTCCTTCCAGCCAACCCGATGCATTCATGAACTGCGCCAGTTCGCCGCATGTCATCCCGTACACAACGGGGATGCGGCCAATCCCCACGAACGACCGCAGGGAATCTTCGAGCAACGGACCATCTACCAACGCGCCGAGAGGGTTTGGCCTGTCAAGGACCAGGAACGGAATATGTTGCTCGGCCGCAGCCTCCATGCAGAGCTTGAGCGTGCTGATATACGTGTAGAACCGTGCCCCAACGTCCTGGATATCGTAGATGAGCAAGTCAACATTGCGGAGCATTTCGGGAGTGGGTTTGTTGCGCTCGCCGTACAGCGAAAAGACCGGCACGCCGGATTCTGCATCCACGCCATCCTGGATCTCTTCGCCCGCATCCGCTGCACCGCGGATGCCATGCTCGGGTCCGAACAAGGCGGTGATGGTGACCCCAGCCTTCTGCAGTGTATCGAGAAGGAACTCTCCCGAACTCAGTCTGCTGGTCTGGTTGATAATCAAGCCGACACGTTTGCCCTCCAACATCGTCATGTTGTGGGATACGAGGCAATCGGCTCCCGTGGTCACCGGAGGCCGGTCCATGGCCGACGCGTGTGAAATCATGATCATGGAAATGATGGCGAAGTGTTTGAGCATGGCAACGTTTTAGATGATTCCTGATTCCCGGGCTATGCACCACGCGGCGATACTCATACCATCCCAGATCGTGCCGTCCCGGATTTTTCCTGCGATTTCTTCAGGTGACAGGGTCACGAGTTCGAACTCCTCGGTGTCGTCAGGCGATGCCCCGACCTCGCGCAGGTCGCGGGCGATGTACACCCGGCACACCTCATCGGTGACACCGTTATACGGGTTGAATGCGCCGATGCACACGAGCGAGACCGCAGAGTATCCCGTCTCTTCTGCCAGTTCGTGCCAGGCGGTCTGGTCATGTGTGGAACCATCCTTCACCGCACCGCAGGGAAGCTCCAGGCTCTCCCTCCCCCCGAGATATCTGAACTGGTTCACGAGAAGGATTCCGCGGTCTGCAGTCACGGGAATGACGCAGGATGATCCGTTCGAATGCACATAGTGGTACTCCCCCTCCTGCCCTGAAGGCAGGAGTACGGCATCGCGCCCATAGCTCCACCAATTATTCTTGAACTGGATGGAGCGGGAAATCGTTTTCCATTCGATCAGCGCCATAGTGCCCGTCCGGGGACCATAGTCAGTCCGCTATCTGTTTTCCGCGAGCTCTTTTTCCGGGAAGAAGAAGGCAACTTCGATGTTGCCGTTCGCGGGCGAATCGGAACCGTGCACGATGTTCTCACCTTTGTTGTCCGCAAAAAGTCTGCGGATAGTGCCGGGAGCGGCTTCGGCAGGATCAGTCTTCCCGATCAGCGTGCGGAAGTCGTCCACCGCATTTTCCTTCTCCAGCGCGATCGGCATGCAGGCGCCGCTGCACATGAATTCCACAAGACCCGTGAAGAACGGGCGACCAGCGTGGACGGCATAGAATGCGCCGGCGCTGGCCGGGCTCAACCGCACCATCTTCATGCCGAGAATCTTGAATCCTGCCTTCTGAATACGGGCGATAACCTCACCCTGGAGATTTTTCCGAACGCAGTCCGGTTTAAGTATTGCGAGTGTTCGTTCGATTGTCATGGGATGAGAGGGGAATTAAGGTTATTGTTTCTTCGCTTTGGATTTTACGGGAACGGTGCTTCTTTTTGTAGTCTTCGCCGGTTTGGCCTTTGCCGATTTCAACGCGCGTGCCATCGTCTCACCAATCAGTGCAGGGCTCTCGACCACATAGATTCCTGCTTTCTTCATTGCAGCCATTTTCTCGTCGGCGGTTCCCTTGCCGCCGGAGATGATAGCCCCCGCATGTCCCATGCGCCGCCCCGGAGGAGCTGTCCGCCCGGCAATGAACCCGACAACCGGCTTCTTCATGCTTTTGCGGACGTACGCGGCGGCCTCTTCTTCCGCCGTACCACCGATTTCCCCTATGAGTACGACGCCAGCGGTTCCGGGATCTTTATTGAACAACTCGAGAGCCTCGAGGAAACGGGTCCCGATCACCGGGTCTCCACCGATCCCAATGCAGGTCGACTGCCCGATTCCGCGCTCTGTCAGCTGCCAGACGGCCTCATAAGTCAACGTGCCGCTCCTCGATATGACGCCGACATTTCCCTTTTTGTGAATGAACCCGGGCATGATGCCGACCTTCGCCAGTC
>DAINBR010000287.1:0-4646 GCA_036732865.1 Bacteroidota bacterium
TGTCGCCCGCCACCACTTCATCCAGCTCCTTGCGGAACATTTCGGCACCGGTGATAACGGTCTTCTTGTGCGCACCGAGACCGATAAGCTCCACTTCGTCGCCGACCTTTGCACGTCCGCGCTCGACGCGGCCCGTGCCCACCGTCCCGCGGCCGGTAATCGAGAACACATCTTCGATCGGCATCAGGAACGGCTTGTCCACCCCGCGCTGCGGCACCGGGATGTACGTGTCCACAGCGTCCATCAGCTCCATGATGCACTTGAACGCCGGATCATCGGGCTTGCTGTCGGGCCTGACCGCTGCTTCCATTGCCTTCAGGGCGCTGCCACGGATGATGGGGATCTCGTCGCCCGGGAATTCGTATTTCTTGAGCAGGTCGCGCAACTCCAGTTCCACAAGGTCCAGCAGCTCGGCATCGTCCACCGCATCCACCTTGTTCATGAACACCACAATGCGCGGCACGCCCACCTGACGCGCGAGGAGGATGTGTTCGCGGGTCTGGGGCATGGGTCCGTCGGTCGCGGCCACCACCAGAATCGCTCCGTCCATCTGTGCGGCGCCCGTGATCATGTTCTTGATGTAGTCCGCATGGCCCGGGCAGTCCACGTGCGCATAGTGACGCTTCTCGGTAGAGTACTCCACGTGCGCTGTCGCAATAGTAATGCCGCGTTCGCGCTCTTCGGGAGCGTTGTCGATGCTGTCGAACGTGCGGATCGACGCCAGACCTTTCTTGGCGAGAACCATCGTGATGGCCGCTGTCAGCGTTGTCTTGCCATGATCGACGTGCCCGATGGTACCGACGTTCAGGTGTGGTTTGTCGCGCGTGAACTTCTCTTTTGCCATTTTTTGTTCTCCTCTGGATAGACGGAAAAATTATACGGTCGCTGTGTTCTTGCCTTTGATCTTTTCGATAATCTGATCTGCCACGCTCCGCGGGGTCTCGTCGTAGTGCGAGATCTCCATGGTGTAGATTGCGCGGCCCTGCGTCATGGACCGGAGCACCGTTGAATACCCGAACATTTCCGACAGCGGCACGCTGGCGCGGATGACCTGAGCATCCTTGCGCGGGGCCATGCCACTGATCTTTCCGCGGCGGGAGTTCAGATCGCCCATCACATCGCCCATATACTCTTCGGGTGTCACCACTTCGACGCCCATGATCGGCTCCAGAATGACCGGATCGGCCCTCCGTGCGCCTTCTTTGAATGCCATGGAGCCGGCGATCTTGAAGGCCATTTCCGAAGAGTCGACCTCATGAAACGAGCCGTCGTACAGGCGGACTTTGACATCCTCCATGGGGTATCCCGCCAGGACGCCGTTGCGCATCGCTTCCACAACGCCCTGTTCCACCGGACGGATATACTCCCGCGGGATGACGCCGCCGACGATGGCGTTTTCGAATTCGAATCCCTTCCCCTTCACGTTCGGCATAACTTCCAACCACACGTGGCCGAACTGCCCGCGGCCGCCGCTCTGGCGCACGAACTTGCCTTCCGCCTGCACCTTTTTGCGGATGGTTTCCTTATACGCCACCTGCGGTTTGCCGATATTCGCCACCACTTTGAACTCGCGTCGCATCCGGTCGATAATGATTTCCAGATGCAACTCGCCCATGCCGCTGATGATGTTCTGACCCGTCTCCTGATTTGTGGAAATCCGCAGCGTGGGGTCTTCCTCGGAGAGCTTGTTCATTGCCTCCACGAGCTTCTCCTGATCCGCCTTTGTCTTGGCTTCAATCGCCACATGGATCACCGGATCGGGGAACGTCATTTTCTCGAGGATGATCGGGTCGGTTTCATCACACAACGTATCGCCGGTCCGCGTATGCTTCAAGCCCACCGCGGCGACGATGTCACCTGCATACGCTTCATCGACGTCTTCACGGGAGTTGGCGTGCATCCGTAGAATGCGGCTGAGGCGCTCTTTCTTATCGTTAATCGGATTGTAGATATACGACCCGGATTCGAGCGTCCCGGTATAGACCCGGAAGTAGGTAAGTTTCCCCACGAACGGGTCGGTCATGATCTTGAAAGCGAGCGCGGTGAACTTTTCGCTGTCGGACACCTTCCGCTCGATCTTGTCGGTCAGGTTGATGTGGTGGCCGACGACGCGCCCTTCGTTCAGATCGAGGGGCGATGGGAGATAATCGAGAATCGCGTCGAGCAGCTGCTGGACGCCCTTGTTCTTGAAGGAACTGCCGCACAGGACCGGAATGATGCTGACTTTGAGGCACGCGCGGCGCAGGACGTTCCTAATCTCGTCCGGCGTAATTTCTTTTCCCTCGAGATATTTCTCCAGCAGGGTATCATCCTCGTCGGAAACGGCTTCGAGCATCTTCGTCCGGTACGCCTGAGCCCGGCCGAGCATGTCGTGCGGGATGGGAATTTCGTCCCACTCCGTGCCCAGCGATGATTCGCGGTACATGCGGGCCTTCATGGTCACCAGGTCAATCACGCCGGCGAAAATATCCCCTTCGCCGACGGGGAGCTGCACGGGGACGGCATTCGTGCCGAGGCGCGCCTTCATCATCTGCACCACGTTGAGGAAGTCGGCACCCACGCGGTCCATCTTGTTGACAAACGCAATGCGCGGAACGCCGTACTTATCCATCTGACGCCAGACGGTTTCCGACTGCGGTTCCACGCCGCCGACAGCGCAGAAGAGCGCGACGGCGCCATCCAGCACGCGGAGGGAGCGCTCCACTTCGGCGGTGAAGTCCACATGTCCCGGCGTGTCGATGATATTCACGCGGTGATCATGCCAGAAGCATGTTGTCGCCGCGGAGGTGATAGTGATGCCGCGTTCTTTCTCCTGCTCCATCCAGTCCATGGTGGCGGCGCCGTCATGGACTTCGCCCATGCGGTGCACCACTCCCGTGTAGAACAGGATGCGTTCCGTCGTCGTCGTTTTTCCGGCATCGATGTGCGCGCTGATGCCGATGTTGCGCGTCCGCTCAAGCGGATACAGTCGCGGCATTCCGTCTTACCACTTGAAATGGGCGAAGGCTTTGTTGGCTTCGGCCATTCTGTGGGTTTCTTCCTTTTTCTTAATGGAACTTCCTTCGCCGTTTGAGGCGGCGATGAATTCTGACGCAAGCTTGTGGGCCATGGAGCGTTCCTTGCGGTCGCCCGCATACCCGATGAGCCAGCGGATGGCCAGTGCCGTGCTGCGGCCCGCGCGGACTTCGGTCGGCACCTGGTAGGTGGCGCCGCCGACACGCCGGGCTTTGACTTCCAGCACCGGCCGGGTATTGGACACCGCTTTCTTGAAGACGTCCAGGCCGCTCGCCTTCGTCCGCTCCTCGATGATGCCGAAGGCATGGTACAGGATGCGCCGGGCCGTGTGCTTCTTGCCCGCCGTCATGATATTGTTGACGAATTCCGATACGAGCACATCGTTGAATTTGGGATCGGGAATCCGATGCCGTGTTGCTGCTCTCTTCTTTCTCACTGGCTAAGGACCTGGGTTAGAATTGCTACGCGGTTTTCTTTGCGCGTTTGGCGCCGTACTTCGACCTGCCCTGCTTGCGCTCGGCAACGCCTGCGGTATCCAGCGTGCCGCGAATGATATGGTACCGGACGCCGGGGAGGTCTTTAACCCTGCCCCCGCGGATCATGACAATAGAATGTTCCTGCAGGTTGTGCCCTTCGCCCGGGATGTAGGCGGTTACCTCGATCCCGTTGACGAGACGGACACGCGCCACCTTGCGCAACGCGGAATTGGGTTTCTTCGGCGTTGTGGTGTAGACACGGGTGCAGACTCCGCGTTTCTGCGGGTTCCCTCCCATCGCTGGTGCCTTGCTTTTGTAGGTCACCGCGTGGCGGCTCTTGCGAATCAACTGGTTGATGGTTGGCACGTATTGCTCCGGAACGGCAAATTCAGTACGTAGAAAGACAGCTTTTCAAGGTACGAAATGCGTCATTTAATGTCAAGAAGCCGGAATCCGCTCTCGCACGCGGGTGCGCACGGGAGCCTCGGATTCGACGGCCTTGGCTGCTGCCGCTGCTTCCGCCACGAGATCGGGCGGTGTTACCATGATGTCCACGAACTTCTTCAACCCGGTTCCCGCGGGAATCAGGTGACCCATGATGACGTTTTCCTTCAATCCGAGGAGATGATCGACCTTCCCCTCGATGGCTGCATCAGTGAGGACCTTGGTGGTCTCCTGGAACGATGCGGCGGAAATGAAGCTGTCTGTCGAAAGGGCTGCCGACGTAATCCCCAGTAGCACGGGCTCGGACGTTGCCGGCTCCGCATCACGTCTTTCCGCCCCTTTCTTCCCGCGCTTCTTCAGGTCACTGTTGATTTCCCGGAGCTTTTTCTTCGCAATTAACTGGCCGTTTTTCACTTTAGCGGAATCGCCCTTGTTGACCACGTACTCCTTGTCCACAAGGCTCTCATTTTCCTCTTCGAACACGAGTTTGTCGACGAAGTCCCCTTCCAGGAACTTCGTGTCACCCGACTCGATGATGCGCAACTTCTGCATCATCTGCCGCACGATCACTTCGATGTGCTTGTCGTTGATCTTCACACCCTGGATGCGGTACACTTCCTGGATTTCGTTGACCAGGTACTCCTGGACCGCGCCCACGCCCTTGATGCGCAGCACATCGTGTGGATCGATGGCCCCGTCGGAGAGCCGCTC
>DAINBR010000288.1:0-4642 GCA_036732865.1 Bacteroidota bacterium
GTGGTGGCGCCCGACTACTTCAACAGTTTCTACGGCGCCCAGCGTACGCAGGAAGCTATCCGGCAACCGGTCACCGTCTCCGTGAGCGCTGACGGTGCTGCCTCGCTGACAATGCACATCTCCGATGCATCCCCCTCCTGGTGGCGGCAGATGGCGAAGTCAGCGGGCAGCAAAGACCGGTTACTCGGAAACGTGCTGGAGTTCAGCGTCTCGGAAGACCGGTCCTCCGGCCGCGTGCAAGTTGTCCTTGAGTCTATACGATTTGTCAAATTGAAAAGCGTGACCCAGGCATCGCTGGACTACGCCGCACTTGCCGTAAACATTGCACTGGGTCTGATCGGCATCATGGCGCTCTGGCTCGGCGTGATGAAAGTGGCCGAGGAGGCCGGGCTCCTGCAGGTGTTGACGCGCATGCTCACCCCCCTGACGAAACGGCTGTTTCCGGACGTTCCGCCCAATCACCCCGCTGTGGGTGCCATCATCATGAATATCGCCGCGAACATGCTTGGCCTCAGCAACGCAGCCACCCCTCTCGGACTGAAGGCGATGGAAGAGCTGAACAAACTCAACCCGAAGGTCGGGACTGCAACGAATGCGATGATCACGTTTCTGGCCATAAACACCGGAGGACTGATTCTCCTGCCGGCGACCGCCATCGCCGTTCGTGCGGCAGCCGGATCGTCCAATCCCGGCATCATTATCGGGACATCCATCGTGGGTGCGGGATGTGCCACGATCGCCGGTATCGTCGCGTCTAAACTGCTGCAGCGACTCCCGAAGTACAAGAAAGCGATGGAGGTATAGCATGGGCGATTTCATGAAAAGCCTGATTGAAGTGGTCTCCCTCTTCGCGATCCCCCTCATGTTTCTCGCGTTTCTTGGCTGGGGATTGGTGAAGAAGGTGAAAGTGTACGAAGTGTTCGTCGAAGGGGCCAAAGATGGCTTCAACGTGGCAATCCGGATCATCCCGTATCTCGTGGCAATGCTCGCGGCCATCGGCATCTTCCGCGCAAGCGGGGCGATGGAGCTGCTTACCACCGTTCTGGCGCCCGCGACGTCCTTGATCGGAATGCCCCCCGAGACCCTGCCCATGGCTCTGATGCGACCCCTGTCAGGCAGCGGCTCGCTCGGAATCATGACGGAGCTGATGAACGTGCACGGCCCCGACTCGCTGATAGGCATCATGGCGTCGACGATGTACGGAAGTTCCGAAACAACATTCTATGTGCTCGCAGTGTACTTTGGCACCGTCTCGATCAAGAATACACGGCACGCTGTTCCCACCGGCATCATCGCGGATCTCGCGGGAATGCTTGCCGCAGTTTGGATTGTGAACCTCATGTTCCGCTGAGCGGAACCGTTCGGTTTCTTGCATCTCAGAGGCACCATGGGTATATTATGGTCACATGCTGCGTCTTGCCGTCCATTCTCACCTGATTCCACTGTTTGATCCGAAAAAGCCTTGATTTTGCTACTTTTTTGAGACCATCCATGCACTTTTTGAACAAACTGGTCGTTGCCACGATCCCGCTCGTCCCCCGGCGCATCATCCGCTTTTTCGCGGGTCGGTACATAGCCGGTGAGACGCTCGAGGACGCAATCCGGTGCGTCCGCCAGCTCAACAGCGAGGGGATCTGTGGTACGATGGATGTTCTTGGAGAAGACATCAGCACCCGCGCCGAGGCGATTGCTGCCAAGGAGCAATCTATCGTGGTGTTGCATACCATTGCAAAGGAAAAACTCGATTCGAATCTTTCCATCAAATTGACCTCGCTGGGTCTGAAGATCGACAAACAGTTCTGTGTTGAGAACGTCCGCGACATACTGAAGGTTGCCTCCCGCTACGGGAATTTCGTCCGCATAGACATGGAAGACTCCAGTTGTACGTCCGACACACTTGATGTGTTCCGCACAGTCCGGAGGGAATTTAACGCCGTCGGTATTGTTGTACAGGCATATCTTCTCCGGACGGAAGACGATGTGCGGGAGCTTGTGAAAGACCGGGCCAATTTCCGCCTATGCAAAGGCATCTACAAGGAGCCGAAGGAAATCGCCTATCAGTCACGGGAAGATGTGCAGCGCAACTACGAGAGACTCCTCGAGCAGATGCTGACGGGCGGCAGCTACGTCGGCATTGCCACCCATGACAGCGTGCTCGTCGACGCTGCACTTGCACTAATCAAGAAGCACGGGCTGAGGAAGGACCTGTACGAATTTCAGATGTTGCTCGGGGTGCGGCCTGAGCTCCGGAAGAAACTGGTGCGCGATGGCCGCAAGGTGCGGCTCTACATTCCCTACGGTGAACACTGGTACGGGTATTCGACGCGACGGTTCAAGGAGAATCCCGCAATCGCCGGATATGTGTTCAAGGCGCTGTTCACGCGCAACAGATAATTCGTTCTCACAACAATCACTCTACTCTCAACGAGGAGCACACATGGCGGATCCCACTCATAAGCCCTATGTCTCTCCGGATACGGACATGAAGGAGTTCACCGTCCGCGCACTCATCATCGGGTTGGTAATGAGTGTCGTCCTTGGTGCGGCAAACGCGTATCTCGGACTGAAAGCGGGCATGACCATAGCCGCTACCTATCCGGCCGCTGTCATTGGCATGGCGCTGCTGCGCATATGGAAGGGCAGCATTCTCGAAGAGAATTTCGCCCGAACGGTCGGCTCGATCGGAGAATCGGTGGCCGCCGGCGCTGTCTTCACGATCCCTGCATTCGTTGTCCTCGGACTCTGGCAATTCAGTCCGGAAACGATGTGGACGGAGTACCTTACGGCATCCGCCCTCATGATCCTGGGGGGAATTCTCGGCATCATGTTCGTTACCGTGCTTCGCCGTGTGATGGTGGAGGACACATCGCTCCCATTCCCTGAGTCTGTGGCAGCAGGCGAGATTCACAAGGCCGGACAGCGCGGGGCCGATGCAGCAATGCAATTGTTCAAGGCCATGGGCGTCGGTGCGCTGATCAAACTGCTCGATGGACTCCGCGTGTTCCAGGCGTCCAACGATTTCCAGGTGATGGTCGGGCGCGTGAAGGAAAGTTTTGTAAAGCTCGGGCTCAGCGACAAGGCGGAAAAAGTCGCCGCGGGCGGTGTCACCACGATCTCCGCACCCGCCGCGACACCTGCCTACATCGGCGTCGGCTATATTATCGGTCCCGAACTCGGCGCGTTGAACTTCGCCGGAGGCCTGCTGGCGTGGGGCCTGTTCGTTCCATTGCTCGTCTTCTTTCTTGGTCCGCTGCAGATCGACACGTACCTCGTCGCCAGCGGTGGTGACAATGATGCCGCCTGGGCCAACCTTGCCGGCCACCTGTACCGGTACATCGTCCGGCCGATCGCCGTCGGCGGCATGCTGGTCGGTGCAACCTACACGCTCTGGAAAATGCGCAAGAACCTGATCCTGGGGATCAAACGCGGTATGGCTGATGTCAGGAAATCGGCAAGCACCACAGGTGCCACAAACCGCACCGAGGAGGATTTGCCGTTCAAGTTCGTGCTGTTCGTCGTCACCATCGTGTTCGGGTTGATGATCGCCCTCTACTTCTATTTCACCGGCATGGTCCTCGGGGCAATCCTCTCCGCCGTCGTGATGCTCGTTGCTGGATTTTTCTTTGCCGCTGTGTCCGGCAATCTTGTCGGCATGATTGGCTCGTCGAACAATCCTATCTCCGGCCTGACACTTGCCACGACCATTGTCGCCGCACTCACGATGGTCATCATCGGGTTGAACGGACCCTCGGGGGTGGCTGCGGTGCTCGGCGTCGCCGCTGTGGTCTGCGTGTCCTCCGCGGTTGCAGGCGAGATGCTTCAGGATCTGAAAGTCGGTTATATCCTGGGTGGTACGCCCCGCAAGATGCAGATTGGCGACATCATCGGGGTCGTGCTGGCGGGGCTTGTCATGTTCTTCCCTCTGTATGTATTGCATAATTCCGATCTGGCCGCCAGCGCAGGAGGCGGGTTCGGCGGCAAAACGCTCCCCGCGCCGCAGGCCGGACTCATGGCCGCGCTCTCCCAGGGAATCGTCGGCGGAGAGATGGCCTGGCCGCTGGTGGTCGTAGGCATTGCCATGGGAATTTCCCTTATCCTGATCAAGGTCCGCAGCCCAATGCTCTTCTCCGTCGGCATGTACTTGCCGTTGGAAACAACGTTTGCGATTTTTGTCGGTGGCGTCATCCGCGGCATCGTCGACAAGATCACCCGGAAACGGGGCCTCAACGACGCGCAGAAGGCACGGGTGGAGAACGCCGGGATTCTGAGCGCCTCCGGCTTAATCGCCGGCGAAGCTCTTGTCGGGTTGTTTATCGCTGTGGTGGTCTTTGCCCGCGACCAGATGGGCGAGAAGGCGGAGTTCTGGACTATTCCGGGGTTTGAGACTGTCGGTCCGTGGCTGGCACTCCTGGTGTTCGGTGTACTTGCAGCGTACCTGATTCGTGTCCCGCTGTCGAAAGCCGGCCGCCCGGATGAGCCCGCGCCACCAAGCGCAATGATGTAAACGACACAAGCACGCAGCAGCAAGTCAGGAGTGCTTGACCAAGAATTACTCAAGGAGGAGAGACTATGTCCAACGCCATCGATGGATTGAAACCTGCGCTGGTATGGAAATACTTTGCAGAAATTGCGAAGGTTCCGC
>DAINBR010000289.1:0-4596 GCA_036732865.1 Bacteroidota bacterium
CTTCTCGGTGGTCGCCGTATCATCAAAAAAAAAGGCAAAGGATGGTCCGTGAACAAGTCCCGGAAGTGGACAATCGTCGGTGGGGGGGGTATCATGTTCCCGCTGCTCATTGCGAGCGCGTATGCTGCGGATCCACTCGTCGCCGTGCTGCTCATCGCCGTCGCCTTGTTCGGCTACCAGATTGTGATCAACAATATACAGACACTTCCCAGCGACTTCCTCTCGGGAAAATCGGTCGGCACGCTTGCTGGGCTCGGCGGAACAAGCGCCGTGGCGGGTGTGCTTGTGACAACCTGGATGGTGCCGGCCATAACACAAACCAGTTATTTACTCTTCTTCTTCCTCGCGGCCTCCCTGGTTCCCCTGGGAACGGTCATGGTCTTTCTGTTCTCAGGAAAAATCGGGCGGGTAGATCTTGCGGCAGTGGCCGGAAAGAAGCGATGAGACACCGAATCTTCTGTCAATTTCTGGAGGTGTAATGAATACCTTGTTCGACTTGACGGACAAAGTCGCCATGGTGACCGGAGCCAGCACGGGCCTGGGCCAGGGTATGTCTCTGGGACTCGCAGCCGCAGGGGCCGAACTTGTGCTCGTGGATCGGGTGGACTCGGATGAGACGGCGAAAGCAATTGCCGGCCTGGGGCGGAAATCTGTCACCCTGGTTGCCGATCTTTCGTCGATGGATCAAATCCGGAAAGTAGTGGCGGATGCGATTGCCGCACGCGGCAAGGTCGACATCCTGGTAAACAACGCCGGGACGATCCGCCGGACGCCGGCCATCGACTTTTCCGAAAAAGACTGGGATGAGGTCATGGCCATCAATGCGAAGACCGTCTTCTTTCTCAGCCAGGCGGTCGCACGCGATATGATGAAACGCAAGCAGGGGAAAATCATCAACATCGCCTCGCTTCTCAGTTTCAGCGGCGGAATCAATGTTCCGTCCTACTCTGCAAGCAAGGGGGCGGTAGCGCAGGTCACGAAGGCACTGGCCAACGAGTGGGCACAATTTGGTCTGAACATTAATGCCATCGCTCCCGGTTATATGATCACGAACAATACCGCTAACCTCCGGAAAGATCCCGAGCGTACCCGCGCAATCTCCGAGCGTATTCCCATGGGCAGGTGGGGAACTCCAGAGGACCTGCGTGGTGCGGCGATCTTTCTTGCATCAAAGGCCTCGGACTATATCAACGGGCATGTGCTGGTGGTTGACGGCGGCTGGATGGCGCGGTAGATGTTGCGGTATGTGCATCGCGCATGCGGGAGTACTCGCAGCGGCAAATGTCATGGATCGATCTCTCTTTTCTAAAGGATGACGTCAGTGAACCCCATTCTCAAGAAACTCGGCTTGACCGGCATTGTCCCTGTTGTCGCGATTGATGACGCAAACCATGCGGTCCCGCTCGCCCGCGCATTGATGGAAGGGGGTATTCCCTGCATTGAGATCACATTCCGCACAAATGCCGCCAGGGATGCGATGCGGCAGATATCCGCCGGCGTTCCCGAAATGCTGATGGGTGCCGGTACGGTGCTCACGGTCGAGCAGGTGGCCACCGCGGTGGACTGTGGTGCGAAGTACATCGTGTCTCCCGGACTCAACCGCAAGGTTGTGGAGTATTGTCTTGCCCACGACATCCCGGTCACCCCGGGCGTTGCGACGCCGAGCGACGTGGAGGTGGCAATCGAGCTCGGGTTGGAGGTCGTGAAGTTCTTCCCGGCGGAAGCGATGGGCGGATTGAGCTACCTCAATGCCATCGGCGCTCCCTACAAGGCGATGAAATTCATTCCGACGGGCGGCATTGACGAGTCGTTGCTGCTCTCCTATCTCAAATCACCCCGCGTGCACGCATGCGGCGGCAGCTGGATGGTTAAGTCGGATCTCATCTCCGCGGGGAAATTCGACGAGATTCGAATACTCTCCACGAAGGCGGTCGGAACGATGCTCGGACTGCATGTTGCACACGTGGGAATCAACAGCGGCAGCGCGGAGGAGGCGGCGCGGCTTGCCGGGCTGACCGGTGGCATGCTCAACGTCGCGTCGCGTGAGACCTCTGCTGCCTTTTTTGCCGGGACGCAGGTGGAATTCCGAAAAGCCGCATCGCCGGGCACGCACGGGCATCTTGCCATCGGCACACACTTCATCGAACGTGCCATCGCTCACTTTGAACGGATGGGATTCAAGATTCTCCCCGAGACAATGCTGGAGAAAAACGGCAAAGCCCATGCGGTGTACCTTGACGTGGACATCGCCGGCTTCGCCGTCCACCTGATCCAGGCCTGAATAAATGGCGCGATGCCCTTGCGCCGGAGAACGATGATGAACCGGATGTTTTGCACAATGCTATTTCTGTGGTGTGCCGTCGTATCCGCACCGGCGGACCAGCAGGCTGAGCAGCAGGTTGATCTGCGAGCGGTTCCCGCGACGCTGGTGATTGATGCCTCGGCCCTTACGCAGGCCCGGGCGGCATATGCCGCAGACGCACCCGCATACCGTGCGGTGTTCTCCCGCCTCCGCTCTGATGCGGGCAAAGCCATGAAATTCGAGCCGGTGTCAGTGATGCAGAAACGGCAATTGCCGCCGAGCGGTGACAAGCACGATTACATGAGCATGGGGAAATACTGGTGGCCCGACCCATCGGGTGACAAAAGCAAGCCCTACATACGGAGGGATGGGGAGGCAAACCCGGAAGCCCGCGACTTCCCCGATCACGACAATTTTGCACTCATGGTCCGTGCCGTGCGGATTCTGTCAATTGAACACTTCCTGTCGGAGACTCCGGCATGCGCGGAACACGCTGCGAAATTGTTGCGCGCGTGGTTTCTCGATCCGGAAACAAGGATGAACCCGAACCTCAATTTTGCGCAGGCGATCCCGGGGAGGATCGAGGGGCGCGGCACGGGTATTATTGATGTCCGGGGGATGACGGGTGTGCTCGATGCCGTGATTCTTCTGCGCGGTTCGTCTTCCTGGAGTGCCGCCGACGATCAGGGGATGACGCAATGGTGCAGGCTGTACCTTACCTGGCTGCGAGAGAGCAAGAACGGCCGCGAGGAAATGAACGCACGAAACAACCACGGCACCTGGTATGACGTCCAGGCCGTGGCCCTTGCCCTGTTCGTCCGCGACACGGTGCTGGCCCGGACAATTGCCGAGGAGGCAAAGACCAAACGAATCGCGAGGCAAATCGAGCCCGATGGCCGTCAACCGGAAGAACTCGCGCGAACCAGCTCCTGGCAATACTCCTGCATGAACACCGACGGGATGTTCACGCTGGCAGCGCTGGCAGAACGCGCCGGAGTGGATCTCTGGAATTACCGTACGACAGACGGGAGGAGCATCCGTAGTGCACTCGACTACCTGCTCCCATTCGCGCTCGGCACACAGCCCTGGGAAGCGCAGGAAATCAGGGGGTTCGTACCTGGACTGCTGTGGGACCTTAGCCGTCAGGCTGTACAGAAGTGGGGCAGTACGTACGCCGGTGCGGAACGCGCTCTGGCGCCCGAGGACGGCGCGAGGGACTATTCCATTCTGATCCATCCCATCGTGTCAACGCGGTAAACGCGTATGCAAGAGTTCGTTCGTTGCAGAAACACATATACCTTTTGTGAAAGGGTTTGCCGTATGAAGAGCGCGCTCGCCTGTCTTTTGCTCTTCGCCTCTTCGCTGTGGGCCCAGGACGCCGGCAAAATCGCGGGCGTCGTGAGGGATGCTTCCTCGAAGGAACCAATCCCCGGGGCGAACATCACAGTGAAGGGCACGAAGATGGGTGCCTCGACAGACATTGAAGGGAATTACTTCATCCTGAATGTCTCTCCCGGCGTCTACGATCTCTCGGCCTCGATGGTCGGGTACGGAACGGTAACCCAGCGGGGAGTCATCCTCAACGTGAACCGCACCACCAGCGTGAATTTCAGCCTGGGGCAGACAACCGTTGTCGGTCAGGAAGTGATCATCACGGCTGAACGGCCCGACGTCGCCCGCGAGAAAACCTCCACGAGCGACATCATCCGAGCCGACGAAGTTATGCTCACGCCGGGGATCCGCGACCTCACCGACATGCTGTCCCTCTCCTCGGATGTTGTGGATGGTCACTTCCGCGGCGGGCGCGAAGGAGAGGAACTCTATACGCTGGCCGGCATGGGAATCGTGAATCCGCTCTACAACGCCAGCTCCTTCGCACCGATCATGAGTGCCGTCGAAGAAGTGGAAGTGATCACCAGTGGCTTCGGTGCCCAGTACGGCAATGCTCAATCCGGCGTGGTGAACATCTCCATGAAGGAAGGGAGGCGTGATCGGTGGGCCGGACGATCGGAGTTCCGCACCCGGCTTCCCGGCTACAAGCACTTCGGTGCGAACGTGTACGATGCCGGCGCGAATCCGTATCTCACCCTCCTGGACAGTCCCGAAAAATGGCTCGGGGCTGATATCTCCTCGGAGGGTTCAAGCGGTACCCGGTACTACAGTTCTTTCGGCAACGGGTTTGACAACCGCTTTGGCAAGGACACCATCACGCTTTCACAGATTGCCTATATCCTCTGGCGCGCCCAGGGCCGCCGCGACATCGGCCGCTCGTACAACGACACGTGGGACTATTC
>DAINBR010000290.1:0-4549 GCA_036732865.1 Bacteroidota bacterium
GCCATGGTCATACGAGACCACGGCGTAGTAGTAGGTCTGGCCATTGACCACTTTATTGGAATCGACGAACGCATGCACCAATCCCGAGTTATTCCCGAGATAGTAGTGTATGCCCCGATCCTGATAGGCCACCGGAGAATACCCCTTCCAGGGGTCTTCGATTTGGCTTTCCCGGATATTATTGTGGTTCAGATCCACGTACGGCTCGCCGGCGTCATATTTGCCGTTGCCATTGAGATCCGTGTAGGGCTCGTCGCGCAAGGCGATGTCGAATTTTGCTTCTTTGCCGCTGATATCCTGCAATGGCTCTGTAAGGAACGCGGAGCCCTTGCCGTCGGTCACTGTCTGTATGTCGTTGAATGCAGGATCCGTGCTGCGGTAAATGACGTATCCCTCGAAGTCCTTTCCCGTTAACGGATCAACGCTTTCCTCGGCAATCGTATCCCAGTACAGCGTCACTTTCTTGTCGCCGGCGACGGCGTTGACGTGCGGGGTCAGGGGCGGCCGGAAGAATTGGTAGTTCTTGTTGTAAATCGTCTGGACGGTTTTGGCCGTTGTCAGGAGGCCATCCAGATCTTCTGCGAGAAGCAGCGCCATGGAGATACGCTTCGTCTCCGCGGGTGCGAGCGTGATGTACCCGGACCCGAAAATGAACACGATATCAGAGGCTTGTTGTATCGCGCCGAAGTTCCGGGGGATTGAACGGTTCCACATCGACTCGTCGTTTGAGATCTTGTCGGTATTCCAGGGCCAGCTGTTGAAACTGGTCAGGCCGATCTGATCCGATTCATCCAGGTCTGTCAGTTCGAAGTTCGGCTCGCCGGGATACAAAGGATCAAGCGAGCCGTCGGGCATGCGGATGCCGGCATCAGGGTATCCATTCCCTTCACCCTGGTCCCCGGTGTTGGGGACACCGTCGACGCCGATGTCATCCGAGGCCACCAGCCAGTCGTTGTCGTTATCGATGCCGTCATCCTGGCGTTCGTCGACCATGCCGTCGCCGTCGTTGTCGATGCCATCGTTCGGCTTGCCCGGGCTCTCAAGGAATTTGCATCCGAGAAATCCCAGGGGCAGCCCGCGGGCACCGGTCATGTCCGGATCCCAGAAATAGACCATGCTCCGGGAGTAGACCGGAATGCTTTCGATGTCCGGCCGCGTGGAATCATACGGCGGAATGAAATAGCCGTTGTCATCCTCATTCTGGGGAGATCCCCCTCCGAGATCCGGATCGCCGTAAATGCCAAAGAACGTACTGTCGAGATGGGTCGTACTGATATTCGTGATCGTATACACAAAAAAGATGGTATTCTCGGCCAGCGCATTGCTCCACTGGAAGGCGCGTCCATCGACCTGCACCCCGATCCCCTTCCGTGTGGTATCTCCGGGGAAGGGATAGTACGGGAATTCCATATTGAACCGGTCATCCATGGACCAGAACACCTCGAGGTCCGAACTCAGCACGTCCTGCGAGAGGTATCCCGGCCACACGTACTTCCCCAACGTGGGGTTGTACCATGCCCTCGGCCAGCTGTCAGGTTTGCCGTCGCCGTTCTTGTCCGGCGCGGGGTTGGATGCCATATTCGCCTGGTCAGGATCGGCATAGCCGGGCAGCGGCTGCCACTGCCAGAGCGTGTCACCCGTGGGGTTCACCTCACGCAGTCCGGGATAGTCCCACAGAGCGTCGGAGATAATGTGGAATCTCTTGCCGTTGTTGCGGGCATCCGGAACGGACGCGCCAACAATAGGACAGAACTGGAACACGTAGTCGAGATTGTGCCAGACGAAGTTGTTCACGCCGCGGAGCACATCGTATCCGGGAGCAATGCCGCCGTAATTGAACAGCGTGACGGCGATCTTGTTGCCGTTCATGAAGAAGGACTTGCGGTCTTTCTGAGCATTCAGACCGCTCGTCTTCTCCGGTCCGCCGGGGACCCCCTTGGAAAGCTGCTGCGCGGTGGGTGGTGTACTCACCGGATAAGCCGGCGATGCCATTTGTTGCATCATGAGTTGCTTCACCGCATTGTGTTCCCGTTCGGTCTGGTCGGTTGCTCTCTGGCCGAACAGGGGGAACGTACAGGCAACCGTGGCGGCGAGAACCTTCAGCCATCGTGTACCGTCGAATGGTATCATGCGTTTCTCATTGTTCATCATAGTGCGCTAGAATTCAATCGATGCACCGACACGGACTTCTCGCGGTGCGGAATAGTAGCCGGGGTTCACGAACCACTCGCTTGCAGGATGGACGCCGGGGATCTCTGCCGCGAGCTTATCCGTCGCCTGTGCCGTCCCCTGTGTGGCCACCAGCGTATACGTCGCACGGCCGGTGTCGTCATACACGTACCGCTCATTCAACGTGTCGAACAGGTTGTAGACTTTCAGAAAGGCGGTGAGGCGGATCCCTGACACCGCGAAGGTCTTGTCGGCAAGCAGATCGACCCGCGTTTGCGACGGTTTGCGGCTGCTGTTGGTTTTGAGATAGACCGTTTTGGTAGTAATTTGGGGTGTGTACGGTAGTCCGGTACCAATCCGTCCGACAAGTGTCACGTTCCAGTCGTTCGCTTCACCCACGGTCACGGTGGCATTCAGCGTATGTACCTGATCCCAGTCCAGATTCACCGGTACTTTTTCGCTCTGCCGCCCTGAAGAGAGATCCAGGAAGAAGGCATTCGCGTCGGTCTCGTTCCCCTCCGCGACCTGGAAGGTGTAGTCCAGGGTGGCGCCCACGATGTCGCTGGTTGTGCGCCGTTTGGTGAGCGAGAAGGTGATGCCCTTGACGTTGCTGTAGTCTTTATTGACGTACTTATAATACGTCTCCTCCCCGCTGATACGGATCTGTTGCAGCGCCAGCAGGTCGCGTACATCTTTATAGAAGCCGGTGACGTTGAAAGAGAGGTTCTCCATCATCTGTTGCTGCAACCCGAGTTCGTAGGTGACCGTCTTCTGCGGGCTGAGGTCAGCATTGCCAAAGGTTGGCGTTCCCGAGGAGAAGCTGTACTTGAAGTTGGGATTCGAGTAGAGATACGAAAATGGGGGCATCTGGAAGAAATGCCCGTAAGAGAAATGGATGATTCCCTTGTCCGTGATCGGGAAGGAAACTCCGACACGGGGGCTCCACTGGTGCTTGCCTTTCGCGCGCGCAAGCAGCGTCGCAGGATCCACCGTTGTCGGCAGTGTCGGGCTTATCGGCGAAGGATAGAAGATGTTGGTCGAATAGTCCGCATCGGAGGAGAAATAGTCGTAGCGCAGCCCGACATTCAGAATGATGCTTTCAAACTCCATCTTGTCCTGGAGGTATGCCGAAACTTCCTTCGGTTTGCGTTTGTACGCATCGTGATACGGCGTGCTGGTTGCGGGGATGGTCGGTTCAAAGTACCGCACCGTGTCGCGCAGCACCGAGAAACTCTCGAAATTCAAGGTGTGCATCTTGTACTCGGCGCCGAACTTGACCTCGTGATTGTTGTTGACCTGACTCGTGAGGTCAAACTTTCCGCCGGTGGTAACGGAGCGCTGGTAGTAGTGCCCGTTTTGCGTTCCGCCCGACAGGAATGTATATGTCGCCGCCGCCGTGTTTTTGTAATCCGGTTGATACCGGGGATCGGCATACAGCGTGCTGATGTCGAGACCGAGCCCGGCCGAATATGTCACGGGCGATCCGCCGGCATCGAGCAGGGGATACAGATACTGTTTGTAGTCGCTAAGGCTGTACATGCCACGAAGCGTGTAGTAGGTCTTGCTATCGACGGAATGCCGCAACTCGAGTGAGTTCACCAATCCCCATTCCTCATAATTGAGGCGGGCATCCGGATTGTATTTGTAGCTGTGAGAGTACCCTTTGGACGACGAGTTAGAATAGAGCGCATCGTACCGGAGCTTCATCGCGGTCGTGGGCTCGAACGACAGTTTGCCGGTCCCGCTGAATTCCCTGTAGGGGTTCATCGGCACAAGCGCACTGTCGCCGGTGCTGAACACCGTCATGTCCGTCGGATCCATCGGGTTCTTATAGACATAGTCGGTGACATTATGCTCGCGAATGCCGTACAGCCACCCCGACTCCCGGTCCATCCGCCCCGAGAGGAAGAACGTGAAGAGGTCCCCGGGAATGGGTCCGTGCAGGGTCATCTCGGTGACCGTGTGGCTGAAGGGTTTGATCTCGTCGATGTTCGTGAAGATATCCGTGTGATTGCTGACAAAATCTCCGGTATTGAATGACAGGCTGCCGCCGTACGTGGTGCCCCCCTCCTTGGTGACGGTGTTCACAATGCCGCTCAGCGCATTGCCGTATTCGGCATTGAATGTCCCGCTCACTACCGAGAGTTCCTGGATGGCGTTGGTGGCAATCTGCACAGTTCTGGTGTTGTCGAATGGGTTGGATATAGAGACGCCGTTGACCGTGTAGGCGATTTCGGTCGAGCGTCCGCCGCGGATGTGGATTTCTCCCCCGGCGCCCTGCGTAATGCCGGCCTGAAGCGTAAGGATTTGCGTCACGCTTTCTACCGGCAGCGCCTCAATCGCTGCGGCATCGATGTTCGTATGGGATGAGGTCAAATCC
>DAINBR010000291.1:0-4542 GCA_036732865.1 Bacteroidota bacterium
AAGGACGATCCGCGTCTGGGAGACGCCGGCGCAATACAAAAATACCCCCCACCGTGAGGATGTAGAAGATCAGGACTGCAAAGATCACGTAGTCCAGCAGGTCACCATACGTACCCGAAAGGCAGAGCAAACTCGCCCAGAGCGCCTGGACCCAGAGGGCGGTCGCGGGGACTGCATGGCAGTTCAATGATCCTGCACTCCTGAAAAAGAGGCCATCCTTGGCCATCGCATAATATACCCGCGCTCCTGCGAGTATCAACCCGTTGTTGCATCCGAACGTCGAGACCATGATGAGTGCGGCCATGATCAACGCGGCAGTTTCACCGAAAATCAACGATGCGGCAGCGGTCGCCACACGGTCCTCCGTCGCAAACTGAATTCCCCGTTGGGCGATTTCAGCGGCGCCGGGTGTTCCCCCGATCGGCAACACCATGAGATAAGCGATGTTGGCAAGCAGATAGAGCACGACGACGATCCCCGTCCCCAGGACCAGGCTCAGCGGAATCGTCCTCCGTGGCTCGACCACTTCTGCCGCGGCAAACGTAATGTTGTTCCATGCATCACTGGAGAACAGAGCCCCGACCATCGCGGCACCCAGGGCGGTGACAATGCCGATGCCCGAAAGGGCCTCGATGCTGAGGATGTTCCCTGCCGCAACATGTGTCCAGGTGGCGTTCCAGAACGTGGCCACGTTCCCTGCAATCGCCTCGGCATTCCTGCCGACAAAGACACCGATGAGAATGACGCCGATGAGCGCCGCGAGCTTCGCGAATGTGAACACATCCTGCAGTATTTTGCCTCCACGGATCCCCAGGGTACTGATGAATGTAAGTATGAGGATGCTGCCGATTGCGAGAACCTGCGCACCTGTGACACGGAAGGTATCGTACTCCAGGAGTGTGTTGGCGAGGCCCGGCAAAAGCACTGCAGTGTACTTTGCAAAAGCGACCGCGACGGCGGCAATGGTCCCCGTCTGGATTATGGTAAAGAATGTCCAGCCATAGAGGAATGCGACGAACGGATTGTAGCTCTCGCGGAGAAAAAGGTATTGCCCGCCTGCCCTCGGGAACATACCCGCGAGCTCCCCGTAGCAAAGCGCTCCGGCCACGGTGATCACGCCGGTGATGAGCCAGACGAGCAGCAGATATCCCGCACTCCCCACAGTGCGGGCGATATCGGCACTCACAATAAAGATCCCGGAGCCGATCATTGACCCGACAACGATCATAGTGGCGTCCAGAACCCGCAACTCCCGTCTGAAGCCTTCAGGAGGTTTGGTACTGGTCTGATTTTGGGTTGGTGCTTCCATCGGTCGAACGGTTTGTGCGCGGCCACTATTGGCCATCGGGGTCAGACCCCTGACCTCTTAGAATCGGCGCCCATGTGGTGCCGCACTATGACATGTGAGCCGACTCGGGGACGGGCTCTTTGGCCTCACGTGTAAATGAAAACAAAATCAAGAGAGTTGCCAAAACAGCATACGCAAGTGCGAATTGATAGGGAATTTGCCGCGCTAGCCCGGTCAAGTTCCATGGGAAATACATGCTGCCATCGGGCATCGCGGAATGGATAATCCCGAAAAACGTGAGTCCGGCCAGGATCAGGAGGTATGCAGCTGACACCCGGAGGCGGCGGTTGATCATTTCAGCGAGGAAACCGCCCCAGAGCATCGCGGTGACTATGAACCCGTTGCCCAGTGCGACGGTCACCAGCAGTTCCGGCAATGATCCGCCGGGCGCATTCATCAGCGTTTCGAACGTCTCAGGCAGGACGATATCGGGATTGCCCAGCTTGATCGCCAGGAGACGGGCGACGGTGGGGAAAAAGGCAAATGCCACCGCAGGGGCATGCCGTGCCGGACATGCCTGGAAAGACTGCACAATAATATCGAGGGCAACGAAAATCAATATCGGCGCCAGCACGGCACGAGGAATAAGCTCGATAATAAAAGAGATATAGCCCAGCATTCCTCCGAGGCCGATGAAGATGCCAGTCAGCAGGGTGTATCCCGACCGCGCACCCATTCGCTTGTAGGCAGGCTGACCGATATACGGCGTGGACTGTGCGACACCTCCACAGATCCCGGCAACGAGCGTTGCCACCGCCTCGGTGAGGAGGATGTCGCGCGTCTTGAAATCGTCACCTGCAACGCGCGCGCTTTCCGTGACATTGATGCCGCCCACAATGGTCAGGATGCCGAAGGGGATAGCTATCGGGAGGTATTTCAGTGCCGGCCCGATTCCATCCAGAAACGAAAGTGTGGGGATCGGGAGCCCGAAGTGGAAATTACCGACGGGAGGTCCGGGGAATGTTCCACCCACCAGGCCGGTGTTCCCGAGGAGATAGTACAGAAGTGTACCGATGATCACCGATACAAGAACTCCGGGGCTGTTCCAAGGCAGTTTGATTTCCGCAATAAGCGTGTAGAGAACGATCCCGAGTGCCACAAGCCCAACGAGCGGGATGCCAAACACGTCAACAAGCGGGACCATGCCGATGAGAGCCAGCCCGATGCCAGCGAGCGAACCGAGCAAGCCGGCTTGAGGAACGATTTTCTGCACCCAGTGCCCGACGAAGGAAAAGATGATTTTGACGATTCCGATCATCACCATCGTCGCCATGCCGATGTACCAGGTCATCATGGCGGCATCACGTTCCGCCATCCCGGATGCCTTCAGGTCGAGGAAAGCAGGCCCCAGAACGACGAGGGCGATACCTATCGTGGAAGGTGTATCCAATCCGAGCGGCATTGCAGTGACGGTGCGGTTGCCGGTTTTCTTTGCGAGCCGGAATGCGAGCCATGTATACACCAGATCGCCGAAGAGCACACCGAACGCCGTGCCGGGAATCATGCGGGTGAACACGATATCGGCCGGAAAGCCGAAGACGAATGTGAGAATTCCCGCGAGGAACGAGAGCACGGTGAGATTGTCAAACATCAACCCGAAGAAGCCGTTGAAGTCCCCGAGCGCGAACCAACGGTAACGCGGAATGGTATCGTTCATATGGTCATCGAGCAAGGATTATGAGAGAATGCCGGCAATAGAGGCGGTCATCCACGTGGCAATGGTGCCGCCGAGCACCGCCTTGAGTCCGAATTTCGCTATGTCACTTCTCCTGTTTTCTGCCAGTGGACTGATGCCGCCGATCTGGATAGCGATGGAAGAAAAGTTGGCAAAACCGCAGAGGGAATATGTGGCGATGACGATCGCCTTCTGGGAAAGGAGCCCGGCGCCTATCTGGTCCGCCATTCGCATATACGCAACGAACTCATTCAGGACAAGCTTGATGCCCATCAAAGACCCGACGTTCAGCGCGTCCTTCCAGGGAACACCGATAATGACGGCGATGAACTGGAATACGAGGCCGAACAGAAGTTCGAGGGAGAGAGGTTTGCCGAAATTCGTCACACAGAGTGCATTGAGTCCGGTAATATCACCGAGCCCATTGAGCAGGAAATTCAGCAGTGCAATGAGCGCGATGAATGCGAGGAGCATGCCGGCCACATTCAACGCGAGACGGAGCCCATCTCCTGCTCCACCTGCAGCTGCTTCGATGATGTTCGAGTGCGTTCGCTCGATCTTCACACGCACGGTGCCCAGTGTGGCAGGTGTTTCTGTCTCCGGATAGAGCATTTTGGCGACTACCATGGTTGCCGGTGCCGCCATGATGCTCGCGGCGAGGAGATGGCCTGCAAACATGATCTGTGAAGGTTCGACAGCCACGCCCTGCCACGTTGCGTAGGCCACTCCCAGCAACTGCATGTACGCGGCCAGCACACCGCCGGAAATATGTGCCATACCGCCGGTCATGATCGTCAGCAGTTCCGATTGGGTCATGCCGGCAATGTAGGGGCGGATGACCAGGGGCGCTTCGGTCTGGCCGATGAAGACATTGGCGGCAACGCAGAGCGACTCTGCACCGCTCGTACGCATCAGCCACGCCATCACCCATGCCATCCCCTGAACGATACGCTGCATGATCCCGAGGAAATACAGCACGGCCATGAGAGATGCGAAGAAGATGATTGTCGGCAGTACCTGGAAGGCAAAGAAAAAGCCTATACTCCCTTCGGTGCCCGGGCTTTTCGCCAGTGAGCCGAACACGAATTGCGCGCCCTCACCCGCAAAACTGAACAGGACGACAAAAAAGCGGCTGATCTGAAAGAATATCTCGCGGCCGATGGTGGTTTGCAGCACGAGGAATGCAAAGGCAAACTGTAGAACGATGCCGACGATTACCAAACGCCAGTTGATGTTGCGGCGATTGCCGGAAAAGGCGAAGGCCAGGGCGGTGACGAACAGAAGTCCGCCAAGGCCGCGAAGGAGGCTGAGAATATCCATGAATTCCTGTATGTGAGAGCCGACATGGTCAGGGAGGGGGCCAGGGTGACCGCGAAATGACTTCCGGTTGGAACGACGCCACCGATGACCGTTTCGAAAGTATAGCAAATACATGCGTTTTTTGCAATCTCTACCTTTTTTTCCTGCGGCGAAATAAATACCTTGACTCCTGTGACTTGTTGTTGTACATTGTGACCCA
>DAINBR010000292.1:0-4520 GCA_036732865.1 Bacteroidota bacterium
GGACGTGACGAATCCCTCGATGCAGTGCCAGCCCGTCTTTCCGAGATATGAATCCCCACTTTTCCTGGCAAAAACTCATCCGCGTTGAATGTCGCAAGGTATGATGTCGTACGTTCTGAGCGGTGATCGTACACCATTACTTTAGCACATCGTTCGCGGCATGGACCAGATGGAGGTAGCCGGCCGCGAGAGTGATGACATATTCATTCTCCCCCCACAGGAAGGGCCAGTCGTCCTTGTTCTCAGGGAAATCCGGCTTCACAATGACGATGCCCGGGACCACGCCGCCCGCAATGAAGGAAAAATCTGCTCGGTTGTTCCCGTAGGCCACTTTTTTTGACACTGGCCCAACGCCCGACACAAAAGACGTCGAAGAACCAGGATGGCACCCGAAAAGGTACCCCAGGCCGCTCAATGTGAACTCTGGTCCGACAATGTCTGGGAAAGCTTTGTGCAAGAGATAGCTCGTATTGGCAAAGCCCACGATGAAACCATTTCCTCCCCAGGTGCCAGTGGAGATGGGTACACCGAAGGGGTTTTGCTTACAGAACTTGTCCGCTTCTTCTTTATATCGTCTGACGAGCGGCTCCAACTTTTTTGCGAATTGACCATCCATGAGCGGGATGGCCCGCACTGCGATCGAGGCGGTCCGGCCGAAATTGCCCTCGATGTGAGGCCACATTGCAAAGATCCGCTGTGCATATCGGCCATCCCTGGTGCAGATCAATAGCTCCACGGCGGCCCTGAGTTCCTCATCCTCCAGAGGACCACCCGTGGTGTTTCCGTGTCGAAAAACGTGCGGCGCGTGGCTATGTTCTTCCTCCCAGATTTGACGGGCAATTGACAGGCACTCGGATGCCAACGTATCATTATAATCATGAAGCGCCCGGCTCGAGGCAGCAAATGCCGCGGCAGAACCGTAGTTCAACGCGCTCGACTTGCTGGTAAATGCCCAGCGATCGTCGAATGCCCCGCTGGTGAATCCATCAGACTCCAAAGTGTCCAGCAACGGATTGTACACCAAGTTGTCGGTCTTGGTGACCGCATCTCCTAGATGAGTGTATTGAGTCAAATGTGCTTCGACGATGCCGGGTATGGCATGGCCGATCGCTTTATGCTGGGCGATAAGCTGCATTATCCCGTGTTCGATCTGTTCGAGGAGATCTGGCTTGCCATCAGGAGAGTGGAGTACTACGGAACGAGTCCGTTGATCGATGCCGGTCTCATCCCTATCCGGATGAAAGCTCTCCCAGGTCTGGACCAGGCTGAGAATTGTGGCGTATTGCGATTGCGTCCGAATATCGAAATCGCCTGCATCGAACCATCCCCCCACATTCAAACCCGGTATATGCTCCCCCGGCTTGTAGCGTGTGTCGGTTGTGGGGCCCTGTGCATAGAGATCGAAGTGTTCATGATTTACCGGTGCCTGCAATGCGTCGTCAAGGTGAGCCGCTCCGTGCCAGACTCTATATGCTTCGGTCACACGCATATGATCCATTTGTACGGGAAAGAACACATCGAGCGTAGGTTGCCACACGCCTTCATACACATCGCGGGCAATCCTGAACGCTGTTGTGCGCTGCTCACCATATTCCAGGATGTAGAGACCACTTTGCGTGTGATGTGAAAAATCTATCGTGGCATAGCAATAGCGAAGATACCGGCCCCACTGTTTCGGCGCCGATCTGAACACTTCTGATTCCTCCCCGCTCTCGGAGACTTTGAGCAAGCGTGCAATCGGGAGGGGACGATCGCTCCTGTCCAGCTCGATGACCGCAATTTTCTTTTGACTGGGATGATAGCCGACCTGAGAATACGCAATCACGGGCGGGCGAGTCCACCCGGGGATCGTGCCGGCCGTGAGAACCCACTCCACTGCCTTGCCGGCCTTCTGCCCGGGTAGAATCGAGCGAACCACGAACCATCCGTTCTGCGCCTTGTTGCGGCCGTCATACAGCAACAGCTCCCCGGAATTCGAGTATATCGTGACGCGCCTTGCAGGATCTTCCGGTGCAAGAACAAGCGAGCGCCCGGACGCGATGGGCTTCGGCTCAACGAGTGCCGAAGATACCCTTTCGGTAGGACCTCCGGCATACAAGGGGAAGTATCCGCTCTTCCCGTCGATCAAAAAAGCCCTGGTGAAATACGCGGATGGTAGGAACTCAAGATTGAACCCGGCGCGCCCTTCCAGAGCCTGCGGAAGCGGCTTTTCAAGGGTGACGGAAATGACGATTTTGTCATCCCGGGACGCGACACTGACTGAGTATGCGAAATCATATGCCGGATACTTGAGAAACGCCTCAATTGTCTGGCTATTCCTGTCGACCCTTCGCTCTATGAATTGTGGGATGGGGTCCCACTGCTCCGGGGTTGGGTTGAGCCTGACATCTCCATTCGTCGCCGTCCTCACCCCATGATGGATAATCTCGATTCCGCTCATTTTAGAATCACTGAAAAGGTCGTTGTACCAGTTGCTGAAGACCAGAACATTGAAGGCTCTGGTCTCAAAGTATTCGAGCTCGTTCAGCCTGGGTCGATCAGTGTCTTCGGGCGGACAGGTGAGGAGGAGAGCCAGGAGAGGGAATACTGTCAGTCCAGCCATCACAGTTTCTCCTTGTTGTTCCTGGCCAAGGTAAGGAGGGGAAGCGGTATGAGCAAGGAGAAATATTATCGAAGTGGATGCCTGTCGGGGTGGATGTCATGTCAACGTGGATGTCGCGATGCTGCCTGGAGCACTTTCATCCTACCGCAGACTTGCACCTCGGCTTCCAGACATGTAATTTTGGGTACCTTCATACTCCAATTCACACCATGAAAGCCCAAAAAACAGATGCCTCGCATAGCCTCCATGTTCATGATCTGCCTGGGACTCGTCTGCACTCAAGTCCTGGGCCAGACACCCGGTGAGAAACCTGCTGTGTTTCATCCACGCACAGAAGCAGAGGCTCACACAAAGGCCAGGGAAGTATTGTCGCGCATGACAGAGGACGAAAAGCTCGCGTACGTCGGGGGCGACAAGTCGTTCTTTGTCCGGGCCCTCCCCCGGCTGGGACTTCGCGAAGTGTACATGACCGACGCAACACAGGGCGTACATATCAGAGAATCCTTCCGGAACATCGACCTTTCGAAGTATCAGCTCGAGCGTTCGACTGCGTTCCCATGCCCGATCCTTCTCGCGGCGACGTGGAATCCGGACCTTACATACTCCTACGCCGAAGCGATAGGAGAAGAGTGTCGGGCGGGGGGCATCGGGATCCTGCTCGGGCCGGGCATCAACAGCTACCGGCACTCACAGTGCGGGCGGAATTTTGAGTATTTCGGGGAAGATCCGTTTCTCCGCTCACGCATAGTCGAGCAATATGTCCGGGGGGTGCAGAGCACGGGCACCATTGCAACCTTGAAACACTTTGTGGCGAACAACACCGACTTCTATCGTCGAAAGAGCAATTCCATTGTCGACGAACGTACGCTCCACGAGATCTATCTTGCACCGTTCAAAGCCGGCATCGATGCCGGTGCCCGCGCAGTCATGACATCGTACAATCTGCTCAACGGGGAATGGTGCGGAGAGAGCAAGCGAGTGATCAGCGGCTTGCTCCGGGGGGACCTTGGCTTCAAGGGCCTCGTGATGACTGACTGGACATCGGTGCACGATGGCGGGAAGCTCGCCGCGTCCGGACAAGATCTCGAGATGCCCCACACCATCGCGCTCGAGAACGGAAAGGACCTTATCGCGAGGGGTGAAGTCAGTTTGCAAAACGTCGACAGGATGGTGATGAGCATTCTGCGAACGTACTTCGTGATGCGACTGGATGAGCGGGAGGCTTCGCCCGGATACCTTGAGCGATTCGCCGCTCATGAAGTGATCGGGCTCCGCACTGCCGCTGAGGGCATTGTCCTGTTGAAGAATCAGCAAGGTATTCTCCCCATTGGCAACGGCGCGAAGGTGATCCTTCTGACCGGGGCATATGTTGACACACTTGTGGCCGGCGGAGGTTCGGCAGAAGTGAAAGGGTACAACCGACGAACAATGCTCGATGAGGTCCGGAAGATATTTGGGGAACGCATGCGGTTTACGGTTCGCCCAAGCGACGAGGAGATTCGCTCCGCCGACATCGTGCTGTGCAATGTCGGAACGCACGACAGCGAAGGATGGGATCGGCCTTTCGCGCTGCCGGATGAACAGGAGGATCTTGTGAGGCGATGCGTCGAAGTGAATCAGAAAACGGTTGTCATTGTCACTTCGGGGAGCGGCATTCGCATGACCGGCTGGAGTGACCGAGCTGGGGCGATATTGTATGCCTGGTATGTCGGAGAGTCGGGCAATACCGCGCTCGCGGAGATACTCGCAGGGAAGACAAATCCGTCCGGGAAGCTGCCGATCACGATCGAGAAAGAATTCCGGGATTCTCCAGGCGCGGGCTACATACCGGAAGGGGAGGAATTATATACCGGGTGGAACGGCGACGCCGAAAAAGCTCATCCGGTGTATGACGTCCGTTACGATGAAGGCGTCTTTG
>DAINBR010000293.1:0-4501 GCA_036732865.1 Bacteroidota bacterium
CGAACCCTACTCCCCCGGCTGAGACAATTCCGCTCTCGTGATCGGCGGCGGCAACACCACCTATGCAGAAGCCGTATCCCTGATGCGCATCGGGCATGGCCAGCGACATGCCGACCAGTCCCGGCAATGTCGCCACGTTGGCGATTTGTTCCGCGGTCTGGTCCGATTCGATCTGTCGCAACAACTCCGCGTCGGCATAGACCATGCCGTCGACCCGCATCCCCTTTTTGGAGGACAAGGGGAGCCTGTAGCGATAGTCGTCGACACGCTCAAACACGTGCGAACTCCGGGAATTCATACCAAACTACTCATTGTCGCGGGGACTTACAACGCCTCAAATATCCAGATATACCCGCACGCCCCAGCCCTCATCGTCCTGCCAGACTGCGAGCTGGTGGTAGGTGACGGCTTTGATATCCATCCGTACATGATGTTTCCCCGCGCGGAGCGATTCCCCGGCGACGGTTGCCTCGAGTCGAGCCGGAGTGCACTGCGAGACAGTGAAATCTTTCGGGACGAATCCCTGGCCGTCATAGAGATAGAGAATCTCAGAGAGCCAGCGGACGAGCATCTGTTCCGAATCTGTTGCCTGGAGCGTTATGCTTCTCCGCTCGCTGGCATCAACCGTGGAGGGATCGAGAATGAGAGAGATGAGTGCAACGGCCGCCCGGGTGAACGCTTCCGCACATGTTGCTCCGCGGGCCTCAATGCCAATATCCGAAGGATGATCCAAGAAACGCACGCCGGCGATAGTCATGTGTGGACTTTTTCCCCTCAGTCCGCGGAAGATAGAAAAAAAAAGGGGCTGATGCCAATGGCATCAGCCCCTGAAATTATGACGGGCTGGCAGGATCCGGGGACTTTCGTCGGGGCCGGACCATTTTCAGCGTCGGGGGGAGTACGCCTGAGCACAGCCCGCCAATACCATCACGATCGGTATAACCGAAGAATAGATAAATTGGCCTCATGATGCAAGTCCAATGAAAAAAATAATTTCGTAACTGTTCCTTTTGTTAAACACCGGAATTCTCTTTCGCCCAACTGGCAATCACATCACGGTTGTCACGGCAACAGATGTCCTTCCCTTCGGAGGTGAACAGTCTCTGAATGCGGTGGTCGTGGCTTTTGACGATTTTGTCCCTCACCATCTTGAGCGTGCTGTTGAGGAATTGATTCTGTTCCGTGAATCCTTCGGCGAGGACCGCAACAGTAGATGGGAGCCACCGCTCGGGGAAGATGCCGGCAAAGTGACCTCCGTTGCGATACTCGTCTATCTCACGCTGAAGCTCCCTTAATGCGGCACACTGTCCGTCTACAGTCGATGGATCAAGCCGGTGGGCCCTCATCCACGATAGTATAGCCTCCCTGTTGGGGACCATCAGGGCGACGGTGTACGGCGATTGGTTGTTGTAGAGCATGAGTTGGTCAATGTACTGTGACTGGCTGGAGATGGTCTCTTCGATACCTTCAGGACTGTATTTTTCTCCGTCGCTCGCAATCAATAAGCTCTTTGTCCTGCCCTGCACAAAAAGGAACCCATCCTCGTCAAGATAACCGAGGTCGCCTGTGTACAACCACCCGTTGCGAATGACCTCCTTAGTCGCCTTCTCATTCCTCCAATATCCCGCCATGACATTCCCGCCGCGAATGACAATCTCCCCCTGCCTGCCCGTGGGAACCGCTAAGCCATCCTCCGCACAGATCTTGATTTCCAGGGAAGCAACCACTTTTCCTGAAGAGCCCAATTTATGTCCGGCCATTACGTTCGCCGAAATCACTGGTGCGGCCTCTGACAGACCGTACCCTTGCAGCATGGGAATCCCGATAGCATAGAAAAAACGCTGTAGTTCGATGTCGAGTAGTGCTCCTCCTCCTATAATGAATTCCAGCCGTCCCCCGAAGTTCTGCCGGATTTTGGAAAATATGATCGCGTCAAACAGCGCGATGAGAGGCTTGAGGAACACCCGGAATCCCTTTCCGCGTCGCCAGCCGTCAGCGTTGTACAGATATCCGGTTTTCAAGCCGGCCTTGAACAACGCCAGTGCGAGCTTTCCCTTCCTCAGAATCGCCGCCTCGATCCCCTTCCGGAAGTTTCTCGCCAGTGCAGGTACGCTCAGGAGAAATGTCGGGCGCGTCTCACGGATATTCACAGGAATATTCTTCAGGGTTTCCATTGGTGTCTTGCCGACCTGTACAGACGCCATCGACGCGCCGTTCCGCATCAGCGTATAGATACCTGCAGTGTGGGCAAAACAGTGGTCCCAGGGAAGTATCAACAGCGAGCAGTACCACTCGGGAACCGGCAACAGACCCGAAGACTGTTCCACATTGATGATGTAGTTCAGGTGAGTCAACACCACGCCCTTGGGATCGGCGGTGGTTCCGGAAGTGTAGGAGATCGTTGCGGGATCGTCTCCGTGCACGGAGGCAACTCGCTTCTCAAGTTCGCCTTCGTGCTCGCGCAGGTACTTCCGTCCGGCACGGGTGACGTCGGCGGCAAAAACCTCGCCCGGTCCGTATTGGTCCATCGGATCCAGCATCATCACTGTTTCCAGGGCGGGAAGCGACCCCCGCAGCTGCCTGACCTTTGCCGACTGGGTTCCGGAAACGATTGCCATCCGGCACCCCGCGTGAGCGAGTCGAAACTGCAGGTCAGCGCCTTCCTGGAGTTTTACCGACAGTGGCACGTTGATCGCGCCGGCGTAGAACATCCCCAATTCGGCGATAACCCAATCATTTCTCCCCTCGGCGATCAGAGCGATACGATCCCCCTTCTGGATGCCCAGAGTGATCAGGCCGGCGCCAAAAGCCCGGATGCTCTCCTTCGCCTGTGTGTAGGTAATCGCTTCGAAGCGATCTTCCCGTTTTTCCAGCAAAAAGGAATTACCGGCGTACCGTTCGACGCTGGCCTCGAATAATGCGGGTAATGTGGTCGGAGACATCGGGATCCGGATGAGGTAGAGTTGTACGGTGCGGAACCGTTGATTGCAGGTGTAAGATACGGCAGGGCAAGGTGGAAAGTCAAACGCACAGCCGGCGTTTCGTCCAGTCCCTTCAGGGGCGGGTTGCCATCACAACCAGGTCCTTCGATCGCGTGGCATCGTATGGATCCATGGAAATCCCGCCGAACATCTGGTTTTCGCGGAATCCCGCTGTCCGGAGGGCTTCTTCAAATTCGGTCTCGAGGAGCGGATACAGATCCGCACTCACCACTTCCGGCGGAATGCGGCCGGCAACATCTTCCCGCGTGATCGTGAACCGGATGAGTCTTTGCCCGTATTCATATCGGCGCGTAAAGCGAAATCCGGCCGCCTCGGTTTGGCCGATGATGTGGTCCCTGGCAACAAGTATCCTGCGGTAGTTCAGGATCTGCGCGAACATGATGCCTCCCGGGCGAAGCACCTGCCGGAAACCTGTCAGCACCGAAACCAGAGCCTCGGGAGAGGGGAAATGGGCAAGCGTATTGCCGAGAGTGAATATGGCATCATACCGGGATGTCAGGCGAGTCGGGAGTTCTGCCAGGTCCGACGCAACGGTCTTCACTTCCAGCCCCATGTCGGTTGCATGACGCGCCACGACCTCAAGCATGCGCGGGCTGATATCCACCGCCGTCACCTTCACCCCAAGCTGAGCCAGCAACAACGAATGGAATCCTGTTCCGGCGCCTGCGTCCACGGCAGTGCGGATACCATGATTTTCCACCAGCAACTTAAAGAAGGGCCGTTCTCTCACGAACCGTCCCTCGAATCCCGTCATGGAATCGTAGCCGCCGGCGAGACGGTCATAGAACAGAGTGACATCTTCTGCATGCGAGTGATCAGTCGTGCGGTCCATACGCTGGTACCTCTCCGCGAAAATGCTGGTACAACGGCGAGTGGAGCTCGTGAAACCTCCGTTGGTACTCATCCTGTGCTATGGTGTTGTGCCAGAACCCCGTGAGCAGCGCCAGCCCGGTGACCGCCATAAAGACTCCCGCAGCCAGCGAACCGTATACCCATGTGGGGATCGCTCTTGAATGCGAGCTGGCGCGGACATGAAGTGTGTCCTTGACCGGACAGACTTCCACACACGCCATACAGCTCATGCACTCGTCGCTCATCACGCGAGTGGCGTTGTGCACTTTGATGCCTGAAGGACACGCTCTGGTACAGAGCTCGCAGTCCACACACGTTGTTTTGTTGCGTGTGATTTTCAATGGGCTCAGAAAGCTTGTCATCCCCAGCAGCGCGCCGTACGGGCAGAGATATCTGCACCAGAAGTTCCTGATCACCACTGACAGGAGCATGAGGACAAGTATCGTAAGCAGTGCGACCCCGGAGAGTTCGGCGAAGAAGATGTACATCTTCACGTCCGCCATTTTGTTGTACGGGCTGTAGATGAAGCCTTTCAGCGCATCGGTATCCATGCCGATCACTGACCAGACGAAGAATGCCATCAGGAAGTACTTCAGAGAACGCAACGGATAGTCCAGCCACTGCGGAACAGTCAGATTGCGGCCAAA
>DAINBR010000294.1:0-4501 GCA_036732865.1 Bacteroidota bacterium
GGGTCGACCGTCGGTCCGCCTGTCCAGACATTGTATTGGCTGAAGCCGCCCGACCACTCCCAATAGTTGCCGAGGTAGAGGACGGCGTGCATGTGGCGCTTGGCCATCTCCGCAAGTAGGAAATCGAGACCCTGCAGCAGGGAATCGTCGACCACTCCAGGCGCCCGCTGGATTGCAGGCTTTACCGACCGGCGCATGGCGGACTCTTCCGAAGCCGCAAGGACTCTGAGATTTGTCAGGCCATATGCACGAAGTGAATCGAGCTCTCGGAGCAGCCTTGGCCTGTTCCCCGTAGAGCCTGTCGACCCCAGATAGCACCCGTACCACATATTCGTTCCCGCGAAGTAGTACGGGGCGCCGTTGTGAATCAGTCTTGTACCATCGACACGGATGAAATCATCACGTTCAACCCCCGTCGTGAGTATCGAACATGAGGAGAGAACAAGAGCGGCGACGCCGGAGGCGATCAGGCGTGTGATTCTCTTCTGGTGCATGGGAGGTCCTTGCGTTTCAATGCGGCGGACCATATGTTTAGGTCCACTGGAGGTTTTGCACAAACAGTGCCAGAAACACGGTTGTGAGATTCGTTGGTGTGCAGCCGTTTTTGCAGGTGACCAGGGAGTTGTCCCCGGATTGCCTTCTCAAAGAATGAAATGATTATTAAGCTAATAATCACTCCAAGAGACCGCAAGGGGTATGTTGACAAGAGAGCAAGGAACATCACGCAGAGCATCACAATCGCACCATAAGCTGTCATACATTGCACATAATTGAAGAACAGCACGAGGCAAACCACGATGATGCATCGATTCGTCGCTCTTCTCGCACTCTGTGTTCTTGTGATCCCGGCATTCTTTGCCCCTGCATCTGGACAGCCCGATGCGTTCAGCCTGGCCCCTCTCATAAAAGACAATATGGTCCTTCAGCAGGAGAGCAAAGTACCTCTCTGGGGACGCGGGACGCCGGGGACGCTGGTGGTCATCCGGGCGTCATGGGGAGAAACCGGAGAATCGCTCATACAGCCCGACGGCAGGTGGATGGTAACGCTCCAGACACCCAGCGCAGGGGGGCCGTACACACTTGAAATCAAGCACGGCAACACGGCCACAATGGTCACGAATGTGTTGACAGGTGAAGTGTGGCTTTGCTCGGGTCAGTCCAACATGCAAATGCCTATGTCTGGTTGGCCGCCGGGGGACACAGTGGAGTCCGCCTCGCAGGAAATCCGCGGCGCGGTGTACCCGGAGATCCGGCTGTGTACGGTGCGTCGCACGTATTCCGCGGTCCCCGAGTTCGGGGGCGATGCCTCATGGGTGGAATGCACGTCTGCAACAGTCGGGGATTTCAGCGCAACGGCTTTCTTCTTCGGCAAGGAACTCCATAAGGCACTTAACGTGCCCGTCGGTTTGATTCATTCCAGCTGGGGTGGGACTCCTGTTGAAGCATGGACCAGCGCACGATCCCTCTCCCGGGTCCCGGAATTCTCCAAGGCGCTGAGTATTCTTCCTGAATGCGCAGAGGCGCGGCGCCAGACAGAGAAGTGGCTCCGCATGTTTCCTGCACTTGACCTGAAGGGGAGAACCGGCGAGAATAAATGGCGGGACCTGCGCTGCGATGACAGCGCATGCGCGGCCCGCTCGTACGAGGACACCGCCTGGAAGACAATGCGCCTGCCTGCACTTTGGGAAACAACTGAGATGGGTAACTTCGACGGGGTCGTCTGGTTCAGAAAGGCCATTGCGGTTCCTCCCGGGTGGGCGGGGAAAAACCTGGTGCTGGAGCTGGGGCCGATTGACGACATGGATGTCACCTTTGTCAACGGAGTAAGGGTGGGAGGCTATGAAGGGGTGGGTTACTATAATGCGAAGCGGTTCTACCCGGTGCCGGGTGGTATTGTCGACAGCACGGAAATGAACATTGCGGTTCGTGTAGTCGACAATCAGGGTGGCGGTGGGATCTATGGTGAACCGAAATCAATGCTCCTCCGGCCCGAGCTGCCAGGTGACACACTCTCCCTTGCGGGCGACTGGAAATATGTTCCAGTCGCTGAGTTGATGGGCGACTCCTTGTTCGTGTTCGGTCCGCTTGGAAATCGCTACGAAGGCCGGCCGCGCTCGCCGCTCGACATCTCCGAGGACACACCTACGGCGTTGTACAACGGGATGATCTCCCCGCTCGTTCCGTTTGCGATCAGAGGTGCGATATGGTACCAGGGAGAGGACAATGCCGGGCATGGCCAGCAATATAAGACGCTCTTTCCTCTTATGATTGAGGACTGGAGGACGGATTTCGCGGCAGAGGATTTCCCGTTCTACTATGTGCAGATAGCCCCGTACGACTATGGAACCGCAACGCAATCGCAATACCTGCGCGAAGCACAAACAGCCACCCTCTCCGTAAAAAACACCGGCATGGCTGTCACGATGGACATCGGGAATGCGAAAAATATTCATCCGGCGAACAAGAGGGATGTCGGCCGCCGGCTTGCCCTGTGGGCTCTGGCCAAGACATACGGCCGCCGGATGATTTACTCAGGGCCGATCTACAGGACTTTCAAAGTCCGCAACGGAAGCATCGAGTTGTCTTTCGACCATGCGGAAAACGGGCTCGTGCTGAAGGAGGGGATCAAAGGAAACAGCTTTCAGATCGCCGGACCGGACCGTCAGTTCAGAGATGCCGTGGTAAATGCTCGCGGAAAGACGCTGACGGTGTCCAACATTGCCATCAAGCACCCGGTGGCAGTGCGTTATGCCTTTGAGAACACCCCGGCAGCCACGCTCTTCAACAAGGCGGGATTGCCGGCGCCTTCATTCAGGACGGACGACTGGGAGGATGCGGCGACATCGAAGGAGACGCGGCGCGCAGCCCCTTAGTCCAGCACCGCCACTACTGCAACTGTTGTGGTGCCGCGGGGTGGGGGAGGAATGACATTCCCGTCCACCTTCCGGCCTTCCACAGAGAGATGTACCTTGTTCCCCCGGCCTCTCCGTTTGACCAAGATGTTGTATCGCACTCCCTTGAACATTCGGATAGCGGAAAATCCCTTCCATGCAGCAGGAATGACAGGCGCCACCATTAGCCCCTCATATGTCGGGCGGATGCCGAGGATGTGTTGGGTGATGGCGACGTAGTTCCATGCGGCCGTCCCCGTAAGCCAGGAGTTTTTTGCCTCACCGTGTGTCGGAGCGTCCTTGCCCGCGATCATCTGTGCATAGACGTACGGCTCGCAGCGATGGAGTGCGACGAGCTTTTCTCGTGCCGACGGATTGATCAGGCGGTAGTAGTCAAACGCACGGTCTCCATGGCCTACCATGGTCTCGGCAATCATAATCCAGGGATTGTTGTGGCAGAAGATCCCGGCGTTTTCCTTGTACCCCGGCGGGTATGAAGAGATCTCGCCCAGGTGCAGGTAGTATTGGGAGAATGCTGGTTGCTGCAGCATGATGCCGTGGGTGGTGGCGAGGTGCCGGTTCACGGAATCCAGTGCCATGCCTGCGCGTCCGTTTTCCAACCCGATACCGGCAATAATGCAGAACCCCTGGGGTTCGATGAAGATCTTGCCTTCAACGCATTCGTTTGATCCTACTTTGTTACCAAAGTCATCATATGCGCGGAGGAACCAGGCACCGTCCCACCCGGACGTCCCGACGGTTGCGCTCATCTTCAGGGCGGCTTCGCGGTATCCCTGAGCGTTGATCTCCGATCCGCGGCGCCCGGCGATAGCGGCAAGCTCATTTGCGGCAAGAACGAACATCCCGCCGATGAAAACCGACTCGGCCGTTTTCCCATCCTTGTTCGTCGTCGTCTGAAACGACTGCCCGGGGGTGTCGGAGAAGCAGTTCAGGTTGAGGCAGTCGTTCCAATCTGCACGGCCGATCAGGGGCAGGCCATGAGGACCGAGCCGGTCGAGCGTATATTGAATGCTTCGCTCCAGGTGTTCGTACAGAGGCCGAGCACTGCCGGGCTGGTTGTCATACGGAACGGGTTCGTCCAGAATCGCCCAATCGCCCGTTTCCTTGAGATAGGCCGCGACGCCGAGTACGAGCCAGAGCGGATCGTCATTGAAGTTGCTGCCAATATCGTTGTTGCCGCGTTTGGTGAGCGGCTGGTACTGATGGTACGCCCCGCCGGTGTCGAGCTGCGTCGCGGCCAAGTCAAGTATCCGCTCGCGGGCGCGCTCCGGCACCATCTGGACGAAGCCCAGGAGATCCTGGTTGGAGTCGCGGAATCCCAACCCGCGCCCGATACCTGATTCGTAGAATGACGCGGACCTCGACATGTTGAATGTGGCCATGCACTGGTACGCGTTCCAGATGTTTATCATCCTGTCGGTGTGCCTGTCGGGGGTCTTTGCCTGGTACACGCCGAGCAGGCGATCCCAATGCCGGCCGAGCTCGGTGTACGCGCGCTCGACTGCACCCTGCCTCAGGTATTTCGCGATCGTCGGCTTGACGGTGGCTTTGTTGATGCCCGGAGGGATGCCTTCCAAACCGCGAGCCCA
>DAINBR010000295.1:0-4489 GCA_036732865.1 Bacteroidota bacterium
ACCGGTACTGGTGCGCTGCGGACCCCGGCTGGATCACCGGTCACAGCTATATCGTTTACGGGCCTCTCCTGAACGGCGCCACATCGTTCATGTACGAGGGCCCGCCCACCTATCCCTATCCCAACCGCTGGTGGCAAATGGTTGAGAAGTATGGCATCAATATCCTCTACACTGCTCCCACAGCCATCCGGGGATTGATGCGTTTCGGCGAAGCATGGCCCGCCAGGCATGACCTGTCGTCACTCCGTATCCTCGGATCGGTTGGCGAGCCGATCAACCCTGAGGCATGGAAATGGTACCACCGGGTGATCGGCAAAGGCCGATGCCCGATCATGGATACCTGGTGGCAGACCGAGACGGGCATGTTCATGATCACACCAATGCCGTCTGTTCCGCTCAAGCCCGGATCGGGGGGGAAGCCGTTCCCTGGTGTGGAAATGGACGTCGTCAACGAAAACGGAAAACCGGTGGGGGTCAACGAAGAGGGATTTCTGGTTATCAAGAGTCCCTGGCCGGCGATGATGCGGACGATCTACAACGATCCGGACCGATATGTGCAGCAGTACTGGAGCAAATTTCCGGGGATGTACATGACGGGTGATTCCGCGCGGAAGGACGAGGACGGGTACTACTGGGTCATCGGTCGCGTCGATGATGTACTTAAGGTATCGGGATACCGTTTGGGGACGGCGGAGATTGAGAGTGCACTGGTCAGCCATCCAGCCGTCGCCGAGGCTGCAGCGATCGGATTGCCGCACGATGTGAAGGGAAATGCCATTCACACCTACGTCATACCCAGGGCAGGCGTTCAAGGGAGCGAGAAGCTCGTCGAGGAACTGCGGGCCCACGTCGCACATGAAATGGGTCCCATCGCGAAACCCGACAGCATCACATTCGTCGACAGTCTTCCTAAGACGCGGAGCGGGAAAATCATGCGTCGCGTACTGCGCGCCAGGGCATTGGGCCAGGAAGCCAAAGACCTGGGTACGCTCGAAGAATGAAGCGACGGTTCCATTTCATATCGAAGAATTGTATATTTATAGTCTATGGCGACAAAACCTCTTGTTGATATCCTTGTCTTTGCGCTTCCGCTCCTTTACGCAGGCCTCGTTGCGGTATATGGGATCACTTTTTTCCGGAATGCCCCGCGTCTTGAAGGGTTCAAGCGGCCGTACATCATCGGCGTGCTGATGCTGCATCTTGTATACCTCGGCCTGCGCACTGCGGCATTTGACCACCCGCCGATCACGACCGTGTTCGAGATCATGACGCTTCTTTCGGCGACGATGACTACCGCCTATCTGTATCTGGAGTTCCGGACGAATATCCGCAATACGGGGTTTTTCATACTGACGCTTGCATTTTTGTTCCAGATGCTTTCGTCCCTGTTTATCAAAGACCTCACGGTCATTCCGGAATACCTGCACAGCCTTCTCCTCGGATTCCACGTCTCCGCTGCCCTCCTGGGATACACCGGCATTTCGCTGGCGGCGGTGTACGGGCTTCTGTACCTGATGCTGTATCATGAGATCCGTTCGAGCAAGTTCGGTGTCGTGTACAGCCGGTTGCCGAATCTGGAAACTCTGGAAACGATGAGCCACAGAGCAGAAATCTTCGGTTTCGCCACCCTCAGTGTCGCCATCTTGATTGGGCTATTTTGGTTGCCCCGTGTGTTTCAGGAGTATTCGTATCTCGATCCGAAGCTCGTGGCGACAATTGCCATCTGGGTGCTGTACGCGATCGGGCTGACGGCGAAACGCCGGTTTGGATGGCAGGGGCGCAAGACCATGATCATATCCCTCGTCGGATTCGCATTTGTATTTCTGTCCATGATGGTCGTGAATGCGTACCTCACGAGTTTTCACGCATTTCATTAGACGGGTTGTGCGGCCAGGATGAACCTCTTTTCTGTCGGAATCAGCCATCACACTGCATCGGTGGACGTGCGCGAACGGATGTGGCTGTCCGTCGACGAAACGCGGCACGTATTGTCGGCGTTGAAGGAACGCTTCTTCAACGAGTGCATGGTCGTGTCGACGTGCAATCGCACCGAGGTCTACGGAGTGTTGCGTGATCCGGCTGTCAACGAAGTCAATGCCCTGCGTGTCCTGCTCGACGCTAAAAATGCCCCCGAAGGTGTCCGGCCGGAGCATTTCTTTACCAACCGTGCGGGTGCGGCGGTCCACCACCTGTTCAAGGTTGCCGCGGGGATCGATTCAATGGTCATCGGCGACATCCAGATCCTCAACCAGGTAAAGGAGGCGTTCCAGTCGGCCGGTGAGCAGCACGCCCTTGGCCCGATTCTCAACCGCCTTATGCAAGCAACGCTGCATGTTGGGAAACGCGTCCGCGCCGAAACGTCTCTCTGCGAAGGGGCAGTGTCAGTAAGCTACGCCGCGGTGGAATTGGCCAGCAAGATTTTCGCCGACCTCTCGCGGAAATCGGCTCTGCTTATCGGCGCAGGAGAAACGGGCGAGCTGACGCTGAAACATCTCGTCGGCAAAGGAGTCAATCACATCAAGGTCGCCAACCGCACGCGGGCTAAAGCGGAAGCCCTGGTCGCGGATCTGAGCGGTACGGTGATCAACTATGAGCAGTTCGTCGACGCGTTGCACACGGTCGACATAGTCATCACCTCGGTCAGCAGCGATGCGTACATTCTGGGACCCGAAGAGATCCATGCCGTGATGCACCGCCGCTGGAATACACCCCTGTTTATCATCGACATCGGAGTACCGCGCAACGTCGACCCCGGCGCGCGTAAGATAGAGAACGTGTTCCTGTATGATATTGATGCACTCAAGACAATCGTCGACCGGAACCTGGACAAGCGCAAGACAGAGATCCCGCGGGTCACGACGATCATCCGTCAGGAAGTGGTGGATTTCCTTCGCTGGCACAGGTCGCTGGAGGTCGCCCCGACAATTCAGGATCTGAGCACTGCCTTCGAGCAGGTCCGACAGCAGGAGGTCGAACAGAACATCAACCGGTTCCTTCCCGAGGATCGCGAGCTCGTAGACCTCGTGACCCGGCGCATCGTCAACAAGCTGCTGCATCAGCCGCTCAGGGTGTTGAAGGAAGGGTCGGAAAACGGGAGCGGGGGTCCGGAGACGATGGTACGGATCAAAGCACTGCGGGAGCTTTTCGGTATCAGCGTGAAGGGCAGGCATGATGAATGATCTGTTGCGCGTCGGGAGCCGGGGAAGCGAACTCGCCCTCTGGCAGGCCCATTGGGTGCGCGACCGCCTCCAGGCGCTGCACAGGAACCTTACGGTCGAGGTTGAGATTATCAAGACCACAGGCGACAGGGTGTTGGATGCCCCGCTGTCGAAAATCGGCGACAAGGGATTGTTCACAAGAGAGATCGAGCATGCATTGCTCGAAGGGGCAATCGATCTTGCCGTGCATAGTCTGAAGGACCTGCCCACCGAACTGCCTGAGGGCTTGATACTGGGCGCCGTGACGGAACGGGAGGATGTGCGTGATGTGTTCATCCCGCGGCCGGGAAACACAGCGCGTTCTCTGTCCGATCTTCCACGCGGGGGAGCGGTGGCCACGGGAAGTCTACGCCGGAAGTGCCAATTATTGCGCATGCGTCCGGACCTGCGCATTGTGGATATTCGTGGAAATCTCTCTACCCGCTATGCCAAACTTGCCGGTTCGGAGTGGGAGGGGATGGTGTTGGCAAGGGCGGGTGTAGTCCGGTTGGGTTGGACTGACCGGATCGGCGAGACGATTGATCCGTTGTTGCTTCTTCCCGCGGTCGGACAGGGTGCGTTGGGAATCGAAGTGCGTGCAGACACCGCGCGTGTGCTCCGTTATGTCGAAGGTCTCCACCACCCCCGGTCAGCGGCGGCGACGACAGCGGAACGGGCGTTGCTTCATACGCTTGAGGGTGGGTGCCAGGTGCCGATTGGCACGTACGGCCGTATCGAAAGTGACAGCGGGGGGCAGCTTGTGCTGGTGCTGGATGCGCTGGTCGGCTCGCTCGATGGCACCCGGGTGGTTCGTGACTCCCTCAGCGGTCCACCGGAACAGGCCGCAGATCTGGGTGCCAGGCTTGCACATCGCCTGCTTGCGCAGGGAGCACAGAGTATTCTGGACGAGATCAGGAGCCAGGCCCCCACCTGACATGAACCTCCATGGTGTGCGCATCCTCGTGACGCGGCCGTCGGCGCAGGCGCGTCCAATGGCGGAACAGATCAAAGCCCTGGGTGGCATTGCGATCACGGTGCCGATGATACGTATTCTGCCGCCGGTACAGTGGGATGCATGTGACGCGCAAATAGACCGGCTGGCCGAATTCGTTGGGGTTGTGTTCACGAGCTCCAACGCGGCGAAGTACTTCCTCAATCGCTGTGCTGAACGCGGTGCCGGGGGGACGCTTCCTGGACGGATGCACGTGTATGCCGTCGGTCCCAAAACGGCCCGGTACGTGGAGCATGCGGGTATGTCGCCGGCCCACGTCCCCTCGACATACAACGGTGCC
>DAINBR010000296.1:0-4482 GCA_036732865.1 Bacteroidota bacterium
AGGGGCGGTTCCGCAGATCGACTTGCGTAACGCTCTTGAAGAAGGTCTGGGCGCCGAAGCGCTGGGCCTGCTGGCGGAAACTCTCCATCAACTCCGGACCAAGAATCCCTCGAGGGAATCCGGGGAAATTCTCCACCTCGGTCGTTATCGTCAGTTGACCTCCCGGCTGAACGCCTTCAAACACGATCGGGCTCAAATTCGCTCGTGCGGCATAGAGCGCCGCGGTAAGGCCCGCAGGACCGGAGCCGACGATGATCAATCCGTGATGCAATGCCATGAGTGTACCCGCTCCTGTATGTTCTGAATAAGATGCCCGTTCGCCGGGCAAGGGGTCATCTCTTTGAGGCCAGATTCCTCACCGCATTGCGTACATTGCGCATGAATCCTTCCCATCGTGCGCGGCGAATCGCGCTCTTCCGGAACTTCTTCTGGAACTCCTCCTCTGTCATCGGGAGAAGCTCTTCAGGTGTCATCCCCTCCACACCTGTTCCCGATGCCCACGCGGCATCCTCCGACGGCCGGGCGAACTTGATGTTCCACGGACAGACATCCTGGCACACATCGCATCCAAAAACCCAGGCACCGCACTCTCCAGCGAGTTCCTCCGGGATTTCACCCCGGTGTTCAATTGTCAGATACGAAATGCACCGGCGTGCATCAAGCACATACGGCGCAACGAACGCCTGCGTCGGACATGCATCGAGGCACCGCGTGCAAGTCCCGCACCGGTCCAGGGCAGGAACATCCGGGGCCAGTTCAAGCGTCGTGAGGAGTACACCGAGAAATACCCAGGACCCCTGGTCCTGGGTGATGATATTGGTGTGTTTTCCCTGCCACCCGATCCCCGCGCGCACTGCCCAGGCTTTCTCGAGGAGCGGTCCGGTGTCCACATAGAACTTACCCACGGCCTCCGGCTCCTCCCCGGAAATCCAGTTCATCAGCTCCGTGAGTTTCCTTCCGAGGACTTCATGATAATCAAGGCCCCGTGCGTATTGCGAGATCTGTGCGGCGCCGGGTTCCGGCCTGTGCTCCCGCGGGGCCGCGTAGTTGAGGGCCACAACAATGACCGACCGGGCGTCCGGGAGGATCGTGCGCACATCGCGGCGTTCGTCTGCGCGCCTTCGCATCCAACCCATCGTCGCATCATACCCCCGCCCGCACCATTCATCGAACAGTGCAGCCTCATTCTCCAGTATGTCAGCCTTCGCGACCCCGGCATGGGTGAAACCCAATTCTCTTGCGCGCCGCTTTACATCCGCCGATGTCAACATGTGCCCCTAGCGTTCATCATCTACTTCAATGAAAACAACCCCGCGTTCCACGAAAACAGGGAATGTCGGGAGGGTTCCGTCTCCCACAAGTGCCTTACCGTCGTTGAGCGTGTACGTCCACCCGTGCAGAGGGCAGGCGACCGTCGCACCATTCCTGATTCCCTCATGGAGCGTCGCCACGTGCTGATGGCAACACACCGCGCTGATGGCATAGATCATCCCGTCCACCTGCCACACCGCGATCTCCTTCCCTCCTGCGTGAACGAGTGTGCCACGACGCTGAGGGAGGTCGTCCAGATGACCGACCCGGATTTTCTGCACGCCCATTTCCGCCTCCAGCCTTTCAACGGCGAAGGTCGGAACTCCTTCCGGAGCCGGTCAGCGGCATCACAGAAGAAGACCGACCTTCGTCAGTCACAGAGAACTGCGGTGTATGGTTATCCCTTGCGGAAGTGCGAAGTGGATGAGCCCAACTCGGCAAATTCTTTCTCCGGATGCATCTCTTTGGCGCGGGCCACCAGGACCTCTTCGGTCTCGACCTTCTCGGGGTTGGGAACGCAGCAATCCACCGGGCACACAGCTGCACATTGTTCCTGATCGAAATGTCCGACGCACTCCGTGCACTTTTCGGGCACGATATAGTAGAAGTCGCTTGAGAGAGCATCATACATCTGACCCTTGTATTCATACTGCACACCGCCAGCATAGATCGCAGTATTTGGGCACTCCGGCTCACACGCGCCGCAATTGATGCACTCTTCAGTAATCATCGTTGCCATTTAGATATTCCTCCATTATTGATGCGAAACAGACTCTGGAAACTGTCTCGTAGGTCAAACGTAACGAAAAGGGGCTGGAATTGCAAGTTTTCGTTATACAATGTTGAAGTAGCGTGCGTCGGGATGGTGAACAATGATGGCATTCGTGCTCTGTTCGGGTTCCAGGGAAAATTCGTCTGTCAGCTTCACGCCTATTCGTTCACCGTCGAGAAGCTGGAACAACTTCGCCTGATCTTCCAGGTTGGGGCATGCGGGATACCCGAAGCTGTAGCGTGATCCCTGGTACCCCTGTGAAAAGAGCCGGCGGATGTCGGGGGCATCCTTTCCGGCGATCCCCAGTTCCTCCCGGATCCGCTTGTGCCATAGCTCGGCCAGTGCTTCGGCCGACTCCACGCTGAGCCCGTGAAAATAGAGGTAGTCTTTGTAGTTGTTTGCGGCGTACAGCTTTGCCGAATGTGCGGACGCGGCCCGTCCCATAGTGACGAGCTGAAAAGCCACCACATCGAAGCGTCCGAACTCCGCGGAGGCAAAATAGTCCGAGAGGCAGAGGCGGCGGTCTCTTTTCTGACGAGGGAATCTGAACCGGAGGCGTTCAGTGCGCCGATCGTCATTGTAGATGATCAGATCATCTCCTGCCGAGCAGCACGGAAAATATCCGTACACCACTTTCGGCTGGAGCAGTCCCTCGCGGCGCACGAGCGCTTTCAAGTCGGCCAATTCCGGATGCACTTTTGTTGCCAGGAGCGTCCTGTACTCTTCATCACTCATCTTTCCCTTGCGCACCTGCCACTGGCCCCGTATGAGCGCAACCTCGTTGACATACGGGAAGACGTCGTCCAGCGGGACTGCGTCGACCACACGCGAACCCCAGAACGGCGGCACGGGAATCGGCACGTCAGAGCGGACCGCTGAACGCCGCTGGATGACTTCGTTCGCAGTTGTTTCACGGTATCGTTGGTCTTCCGCTTCGGCAAGTGCGATTTTCGCCTCCGTGCCGGTGAGAGTGTCCGTCTCGCCGGCCCTCTCCGGCGTGTGCGGGGTCACTCCGCCATGCGCTATCTGTTCCATGTAGCGCAGCCCGTCGAAGGCGTCGTTGGCATACAGTACCGGTCCCCCGTACACGGCGCGGAGGTCCTGTTCGACGTAGCGGCGGGTGAGAGCCGCGCCACCGAGAATAACGGGAATGGTGATGTCGCGTTCGCTCATCACGGACAGGTTCTCTTTCATGACGAGTGTCGACTTCACCAGCAGGCCGCTCATCCCGATTGCGTTCGCGTGGTTCTCGTCAGCCGCGCGCAGCATAGTCTCGATGGGACACTTGATCCCCAGGTTGACAACTTTGTACCCGTTATTGGTGAGTATGATATCGACGAGATTCTTGCCGATGTCGTGCACATCACCCTTCACGGTGGCGAGCACCAGAGTCCCTTTCGCCGTCGTCTCGGCTTTGTCCATGAACTGCTCAAGATGCCCCACCGCCGCTTTCATGACCTCCGCCGATTGGAGGACGAAGGGCAGCTGCATCTGGCCGCTGCCGAACAATTCGCCCACCACTTTCATGCCGTCGAGGAGAATCGTGTTGATGATCTCCAGAGCGGGGTGCTTCTGAAGGGCTTCATCGAGGTCGGACTGCAGGCCGACCTTATCGCCATCGACAATGCGGTTCTTGAGCCGTTCTTCGACGCTCACGGCGCGCGCAACAGCTTCCCTTTTCTGGGGCGCCTGTGCCGCGTAGTGGGACATGAGTTCCGTCAACGGGTCAAACGCGAGCTTGCGGGGTGCGGGACCTGCACTCATGAGGGAACCTCTTCGAAGCGGCGTTCGTCGAAGATCAGTTGCCGGCACAGTTCCCGACCGCGTTCATCCACTTTGTACAGCGGCATGATTTTCCCCGCGTGCACAATGGCCATGTCCAGCCCCGCCTCGATGGCATAGTGGAGGAAGACACTGTTGAGCACATGGCGGACCTGCGGCGACAGACCGAAAGAGATGTTGCTGACCCCCAGGACGGTATGGACACCCGGAAATTCCCGCTTGATACGACGGATCGCCTCAAGCGTTTCTATCCCCGCCCGCCGGAATTCTTCGTCACCCGAGCCGAGGGTGAATGTGAGTGTGTCAAAAATGATGTCGTGGGGACGCATGCGGAAAGTCCCGACCGCAAGGTCGTAGATGCGTCTGGCGACCGCCAGTTTCCGGTCGGCGGTCTTTGCCATCCCCTGCTCATCGATGGTCAGGGCGATGACGGCTGCGCCATATTGTTTGCACATGCGCAGGATCCCCTCGGCGCGGCCGGTGCCATCTTCGAGATTGATGGAATTGATCACCGCCTTGCCGCCGAGCAGCCCGAGGGCCTCTTCGATCACGGGCGGTTCGGTCGAATCGATGACAATCGGCAGAGTGACTTGCGTGTTGAAGCGGGAAATGATCTC
>DAINBR010000297.1:0-4481 GCA_036732865.1 Bacteroidota bacterium
CCAAGGCATCCGAGAGTCCCTTCTGCGCAAAATAGGTTTCGACCGATTTCTGAATCCGTGAGCCGACAGTGCGCACCATCTGCGTTTGCTTCGCATCCTTCGACACCTTGTTCGAGTCCAAGAACTCGCCGTACTGCTGAAAACTCATGGCGAGCATCTGCGAGTGTGGGATCAGGCTCAACTGTTTACGGCCTGTGATAGGAACAGTGCTGCATGAGATAACGAAAAAGGACAGCGTGAGTATCCAGATGCCAGTGCGCGCGAATCGCCTCATCTCGTCTGCCCTCCGTTTCTGGTTCGACTATTTCTGATCCAGTTTCAGTTTTTGCAGCTTCGGTTTGATAACAAAAACGCAGTATGGAGCGTTTGGGTGATTTCGGAAGTAATCCTGATGATAGTTTTCCGCTTCGTAAAACTTCTCGAGCGGCTTGATCTCCGTGACAATCGGATCAGCAAACTTCTTCCGGGCTTCAGCCAGTGACCGTTCTGCAGCCGCTTTTTGTTGCGGCGTGTGGCAGAAGATGACAGATCGGTACTGAGTCCCCACATCCGCGCCCTGGCGGTTCAATGTCGTGGGGTCGTGCGCCTCCCAGAAGACGCTCAGGAGACTATCGTAGCTGATTCTCTTGGGATCAAAGGTAATCCGCGCGACTTCGGCATGCCCTGTGGTGCCGCTGCAGACTTCATCGTACGTGGGATTCGCTTTTGACCCTCCAGCATACCCGGCCATGACAGACTCAACCCCATCCAGGCGCTCAAACACCGCCTCAATGCACCAGAAACACCCGCCGCCGAGGGTGGCGTGTTCGCGAACTGATGATGAACCGGATATTGTACCGTCAGAAAGATTCATCGCAAGGATCAGAGAGACGATGAACGATACCATTCCACCTCTTAGAAGTATATGATGAGCGATGCACTGACCATCTGAACCGTATTTGTGGCATCTAAGTTTCCCCCGACCATCTCGTAGGACTGCTTCCACTTGGACCGGGAGTACGCGACATCGAACGCGAATGATTGACTGATAAATCCCGTGCCGACGGTAAACCCTGTGCCGGACACCTGGTCCTTGGAGTTCCCGCGTGAGTCATGGTCGGCAAGGAGTGTCGGCACAGTCCTGAATCCTGCACGGATGGGGATGACCCCTGCCGAGGTCACAATCAGATACTCAGCGCCGACACGCACCTGATTCAGGTCCTCCTTGCTGTCGCTCAAGTCGGTCGTATCTATCGGCTCCTTATCGGTCGTGAAGAAAATCCGCTGGTCGCCGTACAACCGTGATTCAAAGTCGACGGCCAGTGTCAGGTTTTCGCCTATCCTGCCCGACGCCCCAAAGCCGTACATGAGGGGCAACTCCACCTTGTTCAAAAATTTTCCCGACTGGTCGGCAGTCGTCGTCTGTTCCCACTTATAACTGCCGTCATACTCGAGCTCGAACGGTGTCTTGATCGTCGCACCGAGTTTTATCGGGATCGGGTTCTTCATCCCTTCAAAATCAACAAGCAACCCGGCGGTAAAATTCAGTCCGCTGTACGATCCTTCGTTGCTGGAGGTGTTTTTCGTGGACTTATCCAGCGTGGAGTTCTCGAAGTTCCCCAGCCAGATGTTCACGGTCCCGCCGATATAGAACATTGGATGGAGTTTGATGCCAATGCCCGGTGTCAACGTGTTCGCGCCGCCGCTGGACTCATACTCCTGGTCCTCCGTGTTTGTGCGACCGTAAGCGTCAAGCTGCTTCTGGAATCCCACTGCGGGCACGATCGTGACTCTGCCCGCATGCAGTGGAAAGGCGATGCTCGCAAAGTTGTATGTGAAGTGCGATTGTATCTGGGTACGGCCGAATTCCGGATGGGAAGGGAATTCGGTCTTGTAGTCTTCCTGCACCCAGCGTCCGACAACGGAGAACTCCGTCCGTTCGAGCTGACCCAGGCCCGAAGGGTTCCAGGAGATTGCCGTTGCATCGTCAGCCAATCCGATGAAGGCGCCGCCAAGTCCTTCTGCACGCGCGCCGGCGCCGAGGATATTCCAGCCCTGTGCGTTCGCGGCTGACGCTAGTATCACTAGCGCCGCAACAACAACCTGCATTCGGTTCTGCATTTGAGCTCCTGATCGTGTTTCGGGAAGTACGATTTACTTGACGACGATCTTGTCGCCCACCTTGATATCCTGCTCTTTCTCCACCACCCGCACTTGCGCAAGCTTCTGTTGCACCTGCACTACCACCAGTTCTCCAAGCTTTGTGACATGCTTCCCAAGTACCTCTCCCGTGGTCGGGTGAAGGATTTCCTGACCGGCACGGAAAGCCACGCATTTCGAACCTTTGCGAATTCCCTTGAGTGAACCGGCGTCGATATAGTACACGTCTTTTTCTGCACTGACGATGAAGCCTTCGACAATTGGCAGTTCGTTATAGATCAGAATCGCGAGGTTGTCAACCGCCTTCTCAAAATCTTCCACATCCTTCCCGGTGACCGTCTCACTCCTCGCGACAATCGTCTCGCTGGTTTCCGTGTCGATAACCCGCGCGTTCACCCTGGCACTCGAGCCGTGCGGAACGACACTTGCCAGTATGATGGCGTCAGCGCCCGCCACTCGGCCGACCTTCACAGCTGTTTGCTCATCCACGGCCCCCGAGAGCTGCAGTTCCTGCTCCTCCAGCACCTTGTCCAATGCTGTCCGCTCAATCACTTTGAAGCGGCGGAGATTGACCAGCTGCGTGACCATCTTTTCTGTGAGCGCATCGCCGAAGTTGCCCACGTCGCCCTTTGTTTCGATCGGCATCACCGCAATGCCCAGGCGCGAACCGACCTGTGTTACCCGCGACGGATCATACGTGAGCGCCCCGACGGGAAGCGTGGCAGCCTTCACTTCCATTCGGGATCGTTCGGAAACATCCGGCACGGGTTCCTCTTTTTCTGTGTCCGGTTCTTCGGGCACGGCATCCGGCACAATTGCCAGGGTCGGAGGGACCTTCCTTCTTATGAAGTCCAGGTACTCGTTGGCGCGCCCGCTCGAAACGTATGCAACGGAGAGGTCCAGCTCCTTCTTTGCGTTGCCGGTCTCGCCCAGGAAATAATAGCAGATTCCCATCTCGCGGTGTGGATAGTACTCGATGAAACGCGTGCCATAGGTACGCTTTCGTCCTGCGTCCTCGAATTCGAGGGAGATCGCGCTCCGGAACTCTTGTATCGCCCGGAGCCAGTCGGCCTTTTCCACATATTCCAGCCCATCCGTGTAAAAATTGTAGAATTTGGTCTGGGCGGAGGTGTCAGAAGGGGCGGGGAGAAGAATCAAAAGAAACAGCCAAAGCGGATGAGATTTCATGGCGGTTCTCAACGGGAAAGAGGATGGTATTGCGAAGTTAACTGAATATTAGGTTCAATGTCAAATGCCTTATTCATCCCGTGAATTCTATCGAAATTCCCCCACCTCAGTGGTTAACGCAGCTAATTGTCCCTGAGAAACTTGACAATAGATATTCGTCTATTGGTTGGGAGACAAAGTGACAATCTCGTTCGGCTCATTCCAATAGCTGTCTACAACCCGGAGGTCCCCCGCACCGACAGCGTGCAGTCCCTCCCGCATGGTCGTGCGCGCCTTCTCGATGGTATTGCATTGCCTGCTGATGTGGGCCAGCACCACCGCCCGGGGAAGCTCTCGCGACATCGCCAGTATCTCCTGCATCAACGACGCCGATTGGTCATTCGAAAGATGACCGATTTCTCTGATTCGCCTTTTCAGCCAATCGGGACGTGTGGAGTTCTCCAGCATCATGGTGTCGTGGTTCGATTCCAGCACGATTGCCTGTGCGCCGGAAAAGCTACCGGCCAGACCGTGAGTAGCAAAACCGATGTCGGTGGAGATGACTGCTGTCGCTGTCCCCTGCAGCGTGGAGTCATGAATTGCGTAGCCGTAGCACCCCCCCGGGGCGTCATGGGGAACCGGGAATGACGCTACGTCAAAACCAGCGACCACACCCACGCCGTCGTTCAGCACTCGCAGCGAACCTTGGTGCGAAGCCTTGCGCGCTATGGCAAACTGTTTCTCCAGTACAGCCGCAACCGGGGCAGGACAGTAGACGGGAATCCTGAGTTCCAGCAACCGCTTCAACGTTTCTGGGTGGACGTGGTCCCCGTGCGTGTGTGTGATCAGTACCCCGCCCAGGGAGCGGAATTGTATGCCGGACTCATCGAGGTGCCTGCTTATGTACCGCTGGCTGAGCCCGATGTCTACCAGAAGCGCGCGGCCGTCATTCCAGAAGGCCGTGCAGTTGCCGGCGCTCGAGCTCGCAAGAACTCGAATGTGCATCAGCTTCCCCGTTGACCGCCCCGACGCGGGGCCCCGACACCTTGGAACCCGCCCCCATGGAAACCGCCTCCCCTGCCGGTCCCTTTGGGCCCGCCGCCGCCGACCCCTTTGCGTCCCTTGCCCCTTCGCCCGCCTGGACTGCGGAGTCGAACCAGGCCTCGGCGTACTTC
>DAINBR010000298.1:0-4439 GCA_036732865.1 Bacteroidota bacterium
CCATGAAGTGCGAATGAACGGTGGAAACGCGATACCTCAGAAGCGGCCGCACACAGGCTGACCGTGACGCCCCTACTTCTCCGCGGGCCGCTCGCCGTAGACTGTCACGCTGTAGATTCCCACCCGGTTCCGCTTGAACTCCCGCAGCTGTTCAAGTGAGAGATGGCGCGCGAGGATTTCATTGGGAACTTCGATCTTGCGTTCCTTCTGAATGCGGATGTTTACGAAACCCGCTTCGCTGATGGTCTTCAGGTATTCGTCTTTCTGCACGGCGCCTGCTATACAGCCGGCGTAGAGCGAAGCTTCATCGCGCAGGCCCTCCGGAAGCTCGCCGTGCAACACGATGTCCGATATGCTGAAGTGGCCACCGGGTTTGGTGATCCGGAATGTTTCGGCAAATGCGCGACCCTTATCCGGCACGAGATTCATGACGCAATTGCTCACAACGACGTCGGCGGTGGCATCATCGATAGGGATCTCCTCGATGTCACCCGCACGGAACTCGACATTGTTGAACCCATGACGTGCCGCGTTTGCGCGCGCCTTTTGCGTCATTGCGTCGGTCATGTCAATGCCGATGACATACCCGCTCTCACCGGCAAGCGAGCGCGCGACAAAACAGTCGTTCCCTGCACCCGAGCCGAGATCCACGACGGTGTCGCCGGGCTTGATCAGGGCGAATTCGGTCGGCAACCCGCAGCCGAGAGAGAGGTCCGCCTCGGGCACATACCCCGGGAGAGTGGCATACTCTTCTGCCATTACCGTGAACTCTGCATCCGAACAGCCGCATGTGCTTCCGCAACACGACGACTGATTCTGGACCTTTGTCTTGTCGGCGATGGCACCGTATTTCTCTTTCACCATCTCCTTTATTTCCTTCCCGCTCTTCATATCATCCTCCAGTGTGAATACATAGACGACGTGAACATAGTGATACGAATGTCAACAACAGCCATCGACATCAGTCAGGAATTGCGTGATCGATTCTCTCGCCTCCTTCCAGGCCTTCCGGTCGATGCAATAACAGACGCGCGGCCCCTCAATTTCTCCTTTGATGAGTCCGACCCGTTTCAACTCTGCGAGATGCTGCGACACAGTGGCCTGCGAGAGAGGGATATGATCGACGATATCACCGCACACACACGCGTCCTGGCCGGCAAGAAATTCCAGTATCGCGACCCGGGCAGGATGTCCCAGCGCTTTCGCCAGATCGGCAATGCGGTTCTCGCGCTCGCCAAATGATGTCTTCTTTGAGGTTCCCATATGTATTATATCGTAATATAACGATGACGAATCCACTTTGTCAAGGAGAATGTCACCGTGACGGAATGAATCTTACTCGCCTGTCATTCTTGGGACACTTGGCTAATATTACTCATTCAGGATCCTCCAGATCGCATCGTATTCACGAAATTCAATGGTGGAGCCCCCATTCTGTGTGGCATAAGGCTTGCACAAACTTTATGGATTTTTGGAACATCTGGTTGGCCCTTGTCATCCGGCCGATCTCATTGAACGGGAAACCCTGACACCACGTCCTATCAACAATTTCTGCGGAGAAACACAGATGAAATCACCCCGGTACTTTGCGCTCGCGGTTGTTGTGCTTCTCATCTCGATGTTAACATTCCAGTCATGCAAGAAGGACAGTGACAACCCCGTCGATGCAATCCAGACTGAAGCCACTATCGGCGTATTGACCACCACGCCCAATGTCGTGCTCGTCAGCAATCCCACAACGATTCAGCTCCGCCTTACCGTCCCGGCCAACGTGAAGTTATATGACTCCACCGTGAAGGCCTACAGTCTGGACGCAGCGGGTGACAATGCGACGCTGCTCGGTCAGCTGTACGATGATGGATTACTCTCGCACTTTGACGACATCAAGGGCGACAATATCTATAACAACAGTTTTAACTTCACGGCCACGACAACAGGAACCGTAAACCTCCGGGCCAGCGCAAGCACGCAGCAGGGTGCGGCCGGCAATTCGAATGCAGCGCCGATGAGCGTGTACTCCAACCTCACGACGACCGAATATCAGACAATCGTCCAAACGCAGGATTCAGCCGCCACCAAGTTGAGTCAATTCCTGGCAGGGAATCCCTCCAACCTTGCAACGGCGGTTGCCCAGCTAAAGACGTGGCTGCAGGGAAAACCCGGTGTGCAGTCGATTACCTCCGGCGGTTCCTCTTCCATCAGTATCCTGTACACGTCGGGTCTGTACGGAGGTTTGTTTATCAACGAGGAGAATGCGAGCGGCACGGTGTTAACGCGCGGCGGCGCTGACCTCCAGTCCCGTCGGACCGGCAACCGGATCCCTCTCTCCCGCCAGACAGTTGGAACAGCATCACCTGCACGTCTCTCCAAGTCCGCCGCCACAGGCGATCTGGATCCGAAGATCATCGGTAACCGTAGCGTCCTCATCTATGCGCCGTTCGAAGCCGCATTCTCGCCGGCCAACGAAGGGGGGAAGATTCAGACCGTTCTCCAGAGCTCGGGATTCCAGTTCGACATCACCTACCTCTCGAACCAGGCTGCGACGGTTGCATCACTAAACAATCTCACTGCATACGGCTTTGTCGTCCTCGCGACGCACGGGTCGCTAGGCAAGGAATTCGCTACAGGTGAACTCGTCGACACCAACTCTGTGATCTACAAGAACAGCTACAAGGCACTCATCAAGGCAGGCAAACTGGCGATCTGGAAGAACATGACAATCAGCTCCGTCGGCGCGGTAAAAGTACAGGGCAATGTCTACGTCATCCGGTCGCCGTTCATCAGCGACCTCACGGGAACCTTCTCGAATTCAGTGGTCCTTAATAATTCGTGCGAAAGCACGATGAACCCCGACCTCCAAAACGCCTTCATTGGCAAAGGGGCCAAGACATATTACGGATATACCAAGGTCGTGAGCAGCACGTTCTGCGTGCTCAACGCCGACACGCTGACGAAACGGCTCGCAAAAGACCTCAAGACCACGGGCGAGTCGTTCATGGCAGGAAGCGATCCCGGCAGCCAGCACGCCGTGTTTGAAATCAAAGGAGCCAACGACGTCCGGTATCCGGATTCCCTGATCAATGGCGACTTTGAGTTTGGTAAGATCGACGGCTGGACGAGATCCGGCGACGGGCGTGTGATTACCCAGCTTGGCAGCGTGAGTCCCACCGGGGGAAGCTACATGGGGATTATTTCCACCGGCCTCGGGTTCACTACAAGCACGGGAAGCATCTTCCAGACATTCACCATCAAGCCGAACCAGTCGACGCTGACGGTAAAGTGGAACTTCCTCTCCGAGGAGTTCCTGGAGTATATCGGCTCCCAGTATCAGGACTACTTCCAGATCGCCGTCAGGGATCAAAACGGAGCTGAAACGGTCCTTCTCAGCAGGACGGTGGACGCGATCGCATCGAGCTTCGGGGCGACGAAGGAATCTCCGGGTACATTGATCAACGCCTCCCCAGGAATCACGTTTGACGAAGGCGGGGTGTACATGACCGGCTGGCAGACTTCGAACCTGAACGTGAGCGCGTTCACCGGCAAGCGGATCACGCTCGTCATTCGCGCCGGCGATGTTGGCGACAGTGTCTATGACACCGCAATCCTCATTGACGATGTATCGGTGAAGTGACGCGCTGCACTCCGACGCATTTCCGGGAAGCCGTGGAACGATTGCGCGGCTTCCCTTCATTTCCAAAGGACACCGGCGCATGACCCGCATACTCCTGATCCTGTTGCTTGCCCTGACCTTCTTTCAATGCGAGGGAGACTCCAAAGGGATGAAAGCATTTCTCCACAAGAACGGGACTGCCGTCGAGCACCGACTGAGCCGCGCCGACCAAAAGACCGCAATGACCTTACTCAGGAAGTTGTTTGCCGGAACGAACGACATGCTCCGTGTTCACGTCAGTGAAGATCTGGTCGAAGGAATACGAAAAGGCGAAGTCGCACTGGAATTCCAGTTTGACGAGCCGACAGAGTTTGCCTCACCCGCACAGGGCACATACTCCCTACAGCGACTGCTGTTCCCCATGACGGGAGACTACGCAGGGTCTGCGCAGGACCCGGTCGTTACAGTGTTCATGGCGAATGATCAGGGGTTCATTACCGGCCCATTGTGCTCTCCAAACGGCCATCCGGATCTCATTTCACTGAACGACCTGGTGTCAAGACTCCCACCCGCGAAATAATCAGTAGCCGCAAGCATGCAACTTTTTCTCTGACCGGTAGATTTGACCTCCACCTGGGCGCAAAGACATAGGTTGCATGGCTAAATTCTCAATATTTAAGCAAGGCGAGATTGGCACACCAGTTGTAACTTATGTTGGCACGAATGAACGAGAACTAAAAGACAGAGCATTCTCACACATCCACAACAATCCTGAAGGAGCTACACCATGGGACAGCAGCAACTTCTTCTGATCATCCTCGGCGTTATC
>DAINBR010000299.1:0-4427 GCA_036732865.1 Bacteroidota bacterium
GGCCGGGGATATCTGGTGCGATCTCCTTCCGGAGACGACGAGCGCGTGCAACCCGAGCAACATGCCGGGTCGGGCATTACAGTCTTTCAGACCTCACCGTCCAGGGAAACCGGGTCGTACCTGCTCCTTCCGGCAAATGGTTCGCCGGACAACACAGAGCCCATGCAGGCGATCGCAGTGAACGCCGCCGCACTTGAGTCGGATCTCGCTCAGGTCGAAGAAGAGGGGCTGGCGGCATTCTGGAAACGTATGGGGATATCAGCGGAACGGGTCCGGCGCCTCGACGCACCGGCCGATCTCCTTCGTGTCGTCCGGGAGGCCCGCGTCGGCGTTGAGCTCTGGGCATATTTCCTGGCACTTGCACTCGCCTGCGCCCTCATCGAAATGGCGCTCGGCAGGGCAGGCTCATCCACCTTCTCCGAGGAGGGTCATGCTGAACACGGCCAGTAACCGGGAGCGTTCCATTCTCGTGGGTGTGACACTGCAGGCGTCGGGACGCGAGCGGACGCGAGAATACCTCCAGGAATTGACGTTGCTTGCCGATACAGCGGGGGCTGAGGTGGTCGCACAGATCATTCAGGAACGCCACGCCATCGATGCCGCATTCTACATCGGCAAAGGGAAAGCGGAGGAGATCGCGTTCCTGGTCCAGGAGAAGGACGCCACCCTGGTGATCTTTGACGATGATTTGAGCGCAGTCCAGGTCCGCAATCTCCAGAAACTATTCAAGGTGAAGATCCTGGACCGCAGCGGTGTGATCCTGTCAATCTTCGCATCACGGGCGCGGACGCGCGAGGCAAAAACGCAGGTGGAGCTTGCGCAATTGCAGTACATGCTCCCCCGCCTCACGCGGCAATGGACACACCTCTCGAAGCAATATGGCGGCATCGGCACGAAGGGTCCGGGCGAGACCCAGATCGAGACCGATCGACGTGTGCTGCGCACGCGCATCGGCACGCTCAAGGAGAAGCTCGCCCAGATTGACCGTGAACGCGCAATCCAGCGCAAGGGGCGTGAGCACTTCACGCGCATCGCGCTGGTCGGCTACACCAACGCGGGCAAATCCACGGTGTTAAACTGGTTCGCCGCCGCCGATGTACTCGCGGAAGACCGGCTGTTTGCAACTCTCGATTCGACCGTGCGGCTGGTGACACTCTCGCCCGTCCATGTCGTGCTTCTCTCCGACACGGTGGGTTTCATCCGCAAACTCCCGCATCATCTGGTCGCATCGTTCAAGAGCACGCTCGATGAAGTGCGCGAGGCGGACATGCTCCTGCACGTCGTGGATGTCAGCCATCCACTTTTCGAGGAACAGATGACCGTGGTGAACGAGACGCTGGACGACATCGGGGCGGCGGGAAAACCCACCATCATCGTGTTCAACAAGATTGACCGGCTTGCCAACCGCAATGTCGTCGGGTACCTCACATCGAATCATCCTGACGCGGCATTTGTTTCTGCCACGCGCGGCATCGGCATGAACGCGCTGCAGGAGAGACTCATCACGATCCTCGATGCCGAAGTCGTGGAGCAGGAAATCAATGTCAGCCACAAGGACTACGCCATCATCGCACGGATTCATGAGGCCGGCGAGGTACTCTCGAAGGAGTACGAAGGAGAGATGGTGCGCCTCCGGTTCCGCATGCGGAAAGTGCTCGTGGAACGGCTCTTGAAACAATAAACTCTCACTGTACGGAACACCACATGCTCAACGTCGCCATCGAAGCCGCCCGCGAGGCGGGACGTTTCCTCCGACTCAGCGTCGGGAAAGTCCGCAACGTGGAACAGAAGAAAGGGGAGGAGCGAAACCTGGTCTCCGAAATCGACCGGGGCGCGGAAGAACGCATCATCGGCATCATCAAGCGGCACTATCCCTCGCACGCCATCCTCGCGGAAGAGAGCGGCGGCAGCGAGGCTCCGACGGACCACCGGTGGATCATCGATCCCCTGGATGGCACCACGAATTTCCTGCACGGCGTTCCCATCTTCTGCGTCAGCATCGGGGTGGAACAACGGGGAGAAGTCGTGGCGGGCGTTGTCTATGACCCCTGCAGGGAGGAAATGTTCACAGCGGAAAAAGGGAAAGGGGCATTCCTCAACGGGAAACGCCTGAAGGTCTCCGGCAATGCGCGGATGATCGAAAGCCTGCTGGTCACGGGCTTCCCTTATGACATCACTGCAAATCCTGAGGCTGCGGTGGAACGGTTTGTCGGGTTCCTGATGGCGGCGCAGGGTGTCCGGCGACTCGGGTCAGCAGCGCTTGATCTCTGTTACGTTGCGGCCGGAAGATTCGATGGATACTGGGAGGTCTCGCTCAACCCGTGGGACATGGCGGCGGGAGCGTTGTTCGTGCGGGAAGCGGGAGGGATGACAACTGACTTGACCGGCGCACCTCTGAACATATACCAGAAACGGGTGGTCGCCAGCAATGGGCTCGTCCACGCGGCGATGCTGGAAGTTCTCCGCACCGGCCGGTAGTCAGTGGACCTGGGGTGTTGACCAGGGGGTTACACCCTGGCTGTCAACGATGGACCGGATGCGCGGCCGCAGCTGCACGGGTCCGTTGCCGACCGTGATGCAGGACGCCAGCTCATTGCGGACGCTCTCCACCACTCCTTTGCGGTCCGAAAAGATTTCCGCGATTATGCTCCCCCTCTCAACGCGGTCGCCCGTCTTCTTCTTCAACACGATGCCGGCCGTGGCATCGATGACGTCGCCGGCCTTCTGCCGGCCGGCACCGAGTTCCGTCGCAAGCACGCCGATCCGCCGTGTCGCAAAACTCTGAATGTACCCCGCCACCTGACTCGTGAGTTCGGCAGTGTACTGCGGCTTCCGGTAGCGTTCCGGGTGCTCCAGTAATGTGCTGTCGCCACCCTGCCGGCGGACAATTTCCAGGAATTTCTGATATGCCCGGCCCGACCAGATTGCAGACCGGCATTGCTGCATCCCTTCCTCCACCGATGCCGCCTTGCCGCCGAGCCAGACCATGGCGCCGCCCAACACGAAGGTCACCTCCATCAGGTCGGCGATATTTTTACCACGGAGGCATTCAACGCATTCCATCACCTCCACCCAGTTCCCGATCGCCATCCCCAGCGGTTGGTCCATTTCCGTCAGAAAGGCCACCACGCGCTTCCCCGCCCGTGTCCCGATAGCCACGAGCGCCTTCGCCAACGACTCGGCTTCCTCGTAATTCCTCATGAAGGCACCGTCGCCGGTCTTTACATCCAGCACGAGCGCATCGATGCCTTCCGCCAGCTTCTTGCTCATGATGCTTCCGGCAATCAGCGGGACCGATTCAATGGTCCCGGTGACGTCGCGAAGGGCATACATCTTCCGGTCCGCCGGGGCAATTTGCGCCGTCTGACCGATGAGCACCAGACCGGTCTCGGCAATGACCTTGCGGAATTCTTCCACGGAGAGGTCCGTGCGAAACCCGGGAATCGATTCAAGCTTGTCCAGCGTACCCCCCGTATGTCCAAGACCCCGTCCGGAGATCATCGGCACGGGCACGCCGCACGCCGCCACCATGGGCGCGAGAATGAGCGACACCTTGTCGCCCACGCCGCCGGTGGAGTGTTTGTCCACTTTGATACCGGGCACCTCGGAGAGATCCACGACAACGCCTGAGTGGAGCATGACGTCTGTAAGCGCCGAGGTTTCCTCTTCGGTCATGCCGCGGAAGCAGACGGCCATGAGAAATGCGGACATTTGATAGTCGGGAATCCTCCCTGCAACATATCCATCTAGCAGCCAGAGTATTTCCTGGCGGGTGAGTGCGCTGCCCGCGCGTTTCTTGTGTATAAGTTCAACGGGGTTCATTATTCTCAGACTCTCTCACCGAGATGTTCTCCCCGGGCGACGAGCAGCAACCCGATGATCGTCTTGGCATCGGTAATATCGCCGCGGTCAATCATTTTCAGGACTTCCTGTAGAGGCACGATGCGCAGCGACATGGTGAATTCCCCCTCTTCCCTCTTGTGACCTCCGGGCGACAGCCGGAGGTTCCCTCCGCGGAAGATATGGAGGACTTCGTCGCAAAACCCCGGCGATGTATGGAATGCACAGAGCTTGGTCAGGGATCCGGCAATCCAGCCGGTCTCTTCCTCGAGTTCGCGTGCCGCGCAGTGCACGGGATCTTCACCGGGGGCGAGTTTGCCTGCCGGCAGTTCCAGTATGTGTCGCGATATGGGATAGCGGAGTTGGTCGACCAGGATCACCCGGCCGTCATCGGTGAGCGGCACGACCGCTGCACCTCCCGGGTGGTGCGCCACTTCGCGCACGGTCTTCGTCCCGGAAGGATATTCAACCTCGTCCACGTAGAGGTCGATGATGCGTCCCGTATAGAGGCGGGTGCGGGAGAGTTGTTTCAATTCCATCGGCGCGTCAGGCATTGCCCCTGCTCCCGGGTTTCACCGCGGGGATAC
>DAINBR010000300.1:0-4404 GCA_036732865.1 Bacteroidota bacterium
TGCGCGATGTGGTGCAGAGTTGTCTGACCGCGCACGTGCCCTATAAGACGATCCCCGCAATCTTCGACATCATCAGGGGGACGGCCAGGGTAGACCAGGTCCGTGAAGTGCAACTCGAAGATCTCTTGAGAAGAGGGGTTATCACCACCGACCCGTCGTCAATCGTGGAAATGCTGACGGGGAGCCGCGTGCTCGTAACAGGAGCAGGGGGATCGATCGGGAGTGAACTGTGCAGGCAGATCGCAGGATTCCATCCCGCCGCACTCATATTGCTTGGCCATGGAGAAGCAACCATTTTCCAGATCATGAATGAGCTGAGGGAATCGCCGGGACTCAACATGAAGATCGTGCCGGTGATCGCGGACATTCGCGACCGGGATAGAATCGAAAAGGCATTTGTCAGACTGAAGCCGGATGTCGTCTTCCACGCTGCCGCGCACAAGCACGTGTACCTCATGCAGGAGAACATACCGGAGGCGGTAACCAACAATGTGTTGGGCACACGAAACCTGATTGAACTTGCGGAACGCTATGATGTGAAGCGGTTCGTCATGATTTCGAGCGACAAAGCGGTGAACCCCACAAGCGTGATGGGAGTGACCAAGCGCATCGCCGAACTCGTCGTGCAGGATGTCGCAGACCGCTCAAGCAAAGCCTTCGTCACTGTCCGGTTTGGAAATGTCCTCGGCAGCCGGGGGAGCGTCGTGCCCCTGTTCAAACGCCAGATTGCCGCCGGTGGACCCGTCACGGTGACAGATCCGGATGTCACACGGTACTTCATGACAATCCCGGAGGCGGTGCAATTGGTGCTTCAGGCTGCGGCGATGGGAAAGGGAGGAGAGGTTTTTGTCCTTGATATGGGCGACCAGATCAAAGTCATCGATGTTGCGCGCGACCTTATCCGCCTGAGCGGGTACACCGACGATGAAATACCGATCAAGATAACGGGATTGCTGCCAGGGGAAAAAATGTTCGAAGAGCTGTTCCATGAAACCGACCAGGTGGAAGCGACAAAGCATGCAAAGATCAAGGTCTGCAGGTCTGCAACTCCGGCCGTATCACCGGAGACACCGTCACTGGAATCCGCCCTCCAGACGACCATAGCAGAACTCATCGATGCGGCGCAGCAGGAATCGATCCCGTTGGTAAACGAGTGTTTCTTCGCCCTTGTGCCCCAGTATGCACCGACTCTTCAGGTGCCTGCACAGTGAATATGAGTCTGCTGATAGCATACTGTGGATTGGACTGTGAAACCTGCCCGATCCATGCTGCAACTCTGGAGCAGGACCGGTTAACACAGCAATCAATGCGCACTGAAATTGCCCGCGTATGCCTCCAGCAGTACGGCATGGACTTGCGCCCCCAGGACATCACCGATTGTGACGGATGCCGTACTCGATCATCGAGGCTGTTTTCAGGGTGCGCGAGATGTGAGATCAGAAGGTGCGCAATCGGCAGGGAGCTGACAAGTTGTGCTCTCTGTGCTGACTACGCCTGCGAAAAACTGCTGAAACATTTCGAGAGTGATCCTGCCGCACGAACACGTCTTGAGACTTTGAGGAAACCTACCTGAGAGTCCTCTGAGCGCTTTCACCGGCGAGGCTGCTGTACCTCTTCAGGTACTCTTGCCCGGCCGCGGTGTCTTTCTTCACCGTGAAGTAGAAATGCGACAGGGCCTGGAACACAGGGGCATATGTCGGGTCCATCCTTTCGACTTCTGTGTACACTTCCAGCGCGCGGTCCGGGTCATTCCGCAACATGAAGAGATGGGCACGCGCGAGCATCGCCTGCCAGGACTCCGGCTGCAGGCCAAGGGCTGTGGTGATCTCACGCTCTGCCTCATCGTTTTTGCCGACCGTCAGAAATGCCACCCCGAGGTAGTAGTGCGCTCTCGCCGAATGCGGGTCAATGCGGACTGCTTCCTCCATCATCGGTCCGGCGCGCTGAACTTGCCCGAGGCCCAATAGATAGGAACCGCCTGCGATAAGGGTGCCGGCGTTCTGCGGTGTGAAGTGGCACTGCGCCGGGTCGAACGGAAATACTTCCATGATCTCCGGTGCCCTCTCATCCGTCTGAAAGCTCGGCCGCTGGTTCGCCACTTCGAACCAGTTGCGAAGGACAGCAAGATGCGTCACCCGGTTCCGCCCCAGGAATGCGATCAGCCGATCGAAGCTCCCGATGTTCTTGATCGTCTCCGGAGACACCAGTCCGACCATGTCCACAATGCGCCGCCCGGAGTAATACGCGATGGCACCGACGTCATGCGTGCCGATCACCGCGCCCGCAGGAAGATGGTCCCGGATCCAGTTCGCAGTGCGCACCTGCCTGTCGCTGATGTACCTGCACTGCTCTCCATACTCTCCGCGTGTCGCCCACGCGCCAATGCCGAATTGCACCAGAAGCAGAAGTGCGGCGCCTGAGAGGACGACGGTGCTGACCGCTCTCCGGTGCAGCATCTTGAGCACGTTCTTGGCCAGTGTGATCGCGATCTCCATGCCCCGCATCCCAAGCAGGATGATCCACGGGAGCATGGGCATGAGGTATCTGCCTTCCTGATAGAGAAAGGGGAGCGTCTGCGCGTAGGCAGCGTACAGTCCCGCACACCAGAGAACGGGAACAAAATATTCCTGCCGCTCCCGCCTTACGGCCTTCCAGAGGACGTCCAGGACGGCGATCGCCGCAAAGGCCGCGAGCACCGGCATGTGTCCACCGGTGAGAAATCGAAAAGTCGCAAGAGAGAAATCCCCTCTGCCGGAGCTGTAATACTGGATCTTCGCCGCATAGGTGTTCGGCAGGAAGCTGCCCGACAGTGCGAGATTGAATGCCGCATAGCCAGCGCAAATAATACCCGCAATTCCCAGCGCCGTGAGCAACCAGCGATAGTCCATCTGTGCAACGAGATGCGACCCCTTCCGCACACGTTCACGGCGGACCCACCACACGTGGTAAACAGCATCCAGAGCGATGACCGCGTAGAAAATCACCGCCTCTGGTCGGGTCCAGAGCAACAGACCCGCCGACATGCCGAGCAGTCGGGCAGACCGGAGCCTGTAGAAATACCACACGAGCAGCAGCAGAAGGATGAACAAGGTTGTTTCCATTCCCGACAGCGCGATCCACTGCAGCCGGGGTTCGAGGAGATACAGGAGGACACAACCCACGAGAAGAACCGGCTGGCCGTTGAAAATCTTCTCCCCGATGCGCGAAAGTACGAAAGCGCCGGCGATGAAGAATGCGATGCCAAGACTGTAGCTGAGCGTGAATTCGTTCGAAATGATAAACTGACCGGCGGCTAGTAACATCGTGTACAGCGGTGAAGTCGAGCCCGATGTGACCATCTGGTTCTGATAGTATGAGAAACTCCCGTACTCCCGCAAGGTGCGCGCGAACTGAAGATGGATCCACGAATCGTCGAGCGGAAATCCAAAAGCCCCGTTGACGTGCAGGGCGGACCAGCAGAGCAGTGCGCACACAGCTGAACCGGCAATGAGGATGCCGGCGATGACACGCCTCAAGCCTTGTTCGGATGAATTCATGGGCATGATGGATATCCGTAGTGTGGAGTCTATCTGGAAGTCTCTGCGGAGCCGGTTGCGGTGTCCAATCCGCCGGAACGAATTTTCTTCCCTATCTGCAAAACCTTCGCTCCCCGGATTTTCCGTGCCTTGAGTTCGCACAGGGCGGTGTTGGCATCGGTCAGCGCGAACTCCTCAATCACCGGCTTGAGGGGGATCCTGGCGGCGAGTTCCAGGAACTCCCGTACGTCCGCGCGGGTCACATTTGCCACGCTCTTGATCTCTTTTTCCATCCAGAGGTGCTGCGGATAGTTCAGCTCCGACAGGCACGCTTTGTCGTGATCTTCCTTCCGGATGGCGTTGACCACAAGCCTGCCTCCCGGCCTCAGACTATTCAACGCTTCGAGCATCGGTCTCCAGGCGGGCGTCGTATCTATGACGCTGTGCAGCGTCTCGGGAGGGGTTTCTTCCGTATCACCCGCCCAGACTGCGCCCAGTCCGCGCGCGAAAGCTCTTTCGTGCTCTGCCCGCGCGAATACGAAGACTCTCGTGCCCGGGTATTGGTGCTGCACCATCTTGAGAACAAGGTGTCCGGAAGCGCCGAAACCGGTGAGGCCAAGGTTGTTGCCGTCCGTGATTCCCGCAAGCCGCAGGGAGCGGAAACCTATTGCCCCCGCGCACAGCATCGGTGCAGCCTCCTGATCGGTGAAGACGTCCGGAATGGCGTATGCAAAGTCGTGTCGGACCACGATGTATTCCGCATATCCTCCGTTGACGTCCCTCCCTGTAGCCTTGAACTGACGGCAGAGGTTCTCATTCCCCTCGATACAATGCTCGCACCGGCCGCATGCCGAATAGATCCAGGCGACACCAACCCGGTCTCCTGGGG
>DAINBR010000301.1:0-4364 GCA_036732865.1 Bacteroidota bacterium
GCCCTGGTCAAGCGGTCAGTATTCGGGAAAAATCGAAGAGAATGAACTCGCCGCCCGTGCGGCCGGGGAATCTCTCGCCGATATGAGAAACATGGTGCAGGCGGAAGTCCGCGACGCCTGGGCGAAGACCGTCTCAAAGTGGGAACAGGTCGAACGGTTCCGGCACACTATCCTTCCGCAGGCCGAGCAATCACTCCAATCCGCACTGGTTTCGTACGAAACGAACCGGACGGATTTTCTCTCATTGCTCGACAGCTACCGGATGCTCCAGATGCTCAAGATGGATTATTTCATGCTGGTTGGCGAGTACCATGCCAGCATGGCACTCGTTGAAAGAGCGGTGGGTGAAGACCTCCAGTGACACGCCTGGAGCGACCACGAATCCAAAGGAATATGGATCATGAACAACATCATTGCCTTTATTTCGATAATGCTCATCGTGAGTGCCGGCGGATGCTCACGGTCGACGCAGCAAAACGGGCACTCCCACGCAGACCAGGCCGGGGCGGCTTCGGCCGGGATGGAGCAAAAAGAAATGTACACATGCCCGATGCACCCCTCAGTTGTTTCCGACAAACCGGGGGCATGCCCCATTTGCGGGATGTCGCTCGTAAAACGGCAGACGATGCAGAACGTCTCTGCAGGGGAAATTGAGGATCTCAAGTCGGTGAGTCTTTCTCCGGCCCAGCGTGTCATGGCAAATGTCTCGACGGAGCCTGTGCGCCGCCTCGCATTCGAGCACAAGGTCAATGCTGTGGGGCTTATCGACTATGCGGAGCCCAACCAGGCGAAGGTGTCAGCGCGGTTCCGGGGCCGGATCGAAAAACTCTATGTGAACTTCACGGGTGAGGTTGTACGCCGGGGGCAACCCCTGTTCGAAATGTACAGCCCCGAACTGGTGTCGGCGCAACGCGAATACATCCTTGCCCTCAACGCAGCGAATCCTGAGCCCGCAAGTATGGGCCGGGACGATCAGCAGGAGAGCCTGCTTGCCGCAGCCAGGGAGAGGCTCCGGATTCACTATGGGATGACCCAACAGCAGATCGAAGCCATCTCCTCCAAAGGAGAATCCGGATCTACGATAACATTCTATTCGCCCATCCACGGCACCGTTGTGTCAAAAGATGTTCAGGAGGGGCAATACGTCGATGAGGGAATGCTCCTGTATCAGCTTGCGGACCTATCACGTGTCTGGGCGTACCTGGATGTGTATGAAAAGAACCTGCGTTTCATCAAGCGTGGTCAGACCGTCCGGATGAAAACGGAAGCTTATCCGGGTGAATCCTTCACCGGACGCGTCGCCTTCATTGATCCGGCACTGGATGCCCAAACACGGACTGTGCGGATCAGAGTTGATCTTGACAATGCCGGCGGAAAACTCAAACCGCAGATGTACGTACAGGCCGAAGTCTCCATCCCGGTCCCAAACTCGCTTGTTATCCCTTCATCCGCCCTGCTCTCGACCGGGAAGCGGGATGTGGTCTGGATCGAGACAAAACCGAATGTTTTCGAGCCCCGGAATGTCGTTGTAGGCGCGACTGACGGGTCCAGGGTTCAGATTCTTGAAGGACTTCACGAAGGGGAAATGGTGGCCGCTAAAGGTGGTTACATGCTCGATTCGGAAAGCCAGCTCCATGATTGAGAGAATAATCGACTACTCCGCGAGGAACAAGTTTGTCGTCATCCTCTTCTACCTGATCGTGGTGGGATGGGGCATATGGGCCGTCGTACATACCCCCCTGGATGCAATCCCCGATCTCTCCGAAAATCAGGTCATCGTATTTACCGAGTGGATGGGACGGTCTCCGAGGCTGGTGGAAGACCAGGTCACATTCCCGCTTGTGACAGCGCTCCAGGGCGTACCAGAAGTGTCAGCAATCAGGGCCCAGTCGATGTTCGGCATGTCGTTCATATATATCATCTTCAATGAGACCACAGACCTCTACTGGGCGCGGAGCCGAGTGCTCGAAAAGCTCTCTACCGTACAGTCTGCCTTGCCATCGGGGGCCAAGATGCAGCTCGGCCCCGATGGAACCGGCGTTGGACACGTTTTCTGGTACACACTCGAAGGGAAGCACGATCTGGCGACCCTCCGCGCGACTCAGGATTGGTACGTGAAGCTGCACCTCCAGGGAGTCGCCGGTGTGGCAGAGGTTGCGTCGATCGGCGGCTACGTGCGTCAGTACCAGGTGGACGTGGACCCGCAGAAGATGAAAGGGTATGGCGTCACACTGGCCGCCATCCAGAATGCCGTCATGCGATCAAATAATGATGTCGGCGGCAAAATCCTCGAAATGTCGGACGCCGAATACTTCGTCAGAGGCCAGGGGTACATACGGCATATCGAGGACATCGAAAATATCGTCGTCGGAACGGGGCGAGATGGAACTCCCACCTATATCCGGAACATCGGGACGGTACAGATGGGAGGCGATCTCCGCCGCGGGTCTATAGAGAAGAACGGGCAGGGGCAGGTCGTGGGTGGCATTGTTGTCATGCGGTACGGCGAGAATGCGAAGGCGGTGATCGACCGTGTGAAGGAGCGCATTCGGGAAATATCGCCGGGCTTGCCCGCGGGCATGGAGATCAAACCTGCTTACGACCGGAGCGACATTATTGTGGCATCGGTGAAGACGCTCACCACCGCGCTCATCGAGGAAGGTATTGTGGTGAGTATCGTCGTGTTTCTGTTCCTGCTGCACTTCCGGAGTGTTCTCCGGATCATTATCGAGATTCCCATCGCGGTCCTCGTGGCCTTTATCTGCATGAAAGTATTCGGCATCACCTCGAATATCATGTCTCTCGGGGGCATCGCCATTGCCATCGGCGTCATCGTGGATGCATCGATAGTGCTCGTGGAGAACGCCTACCGGAATGTCGCGCGGGCGCAGGAACAAAAGGGCTCGCTCACCACAGTGGATTTTACGGAGATTTCCATACTCTCGGCCAAACAGGTCGGGCGGGCGATCTTTTTTGCGGTGGCCATCATGGTGGTCTCCTTCCTCCCGGTGTTTTTGCTCGAGGGCCAGGAGGGCAAGATGTTCCGGCCGCTGGCATTTACCAAGACGTTCGTCCTTGGCGGTTCGGCTATCATCGCCATAACACTCGTACCGATGCTGATGGTGGTACTCACGAGAGGAAAATTCCGCCGGGAAAACCAGAATCCCATTACCCGTTTCCTGAATTGGCTCTATGCTCCCGTGATCCGGCTGGTGTTGAAGTGGTGAAAGACGACGATTGCTATCAATGTGATCGCGCTGCTCGTGACGATTCCGATGGCGATGAATATGGGATCGGAGTTCATGCCCCCCCTTGATGAAGGGAGCCTTCTGTTCATGCCTGTCACCCTTCCGTCGGCGTCCATTACAGAGGTGAACCGTGTCATGCAGGTGCAGGATGCCATCATCATGTCTCTGCCAGAGGTGGAGCAAGTGCTTGGCAAAGTGGGGAAGGCCGAAACCTCGACCGACCCTGCCCCGGTCAGCATGATCGAGTCGATCGTACTCCTCAAGCCCAAGGACCAATGGCGAAAGGGGGTCACGAAGAACGATATCATTTCAGAGCTCGACGCGAAGCTCCAGATTCCCGGAGTGCGCAATGGGTGGACTCAGCCGATCATCAACCGTATCAACATGCTCTCGACGGGTGTGCGCACTGATCTCGGCGTCAAAATCTTTGGGAATGACCTTGATACGCTGGAAACGCTGGCCATCGAGGCCGAACACATCCTGCGAAAAGTCCCGGGTGCCGCAGATCTCTATGCAGAGCGAACGCAGGGCGGTCTTTTCCTTGACATCAAGATCGACAGGAAAGCCGTGGCGCGCTACGGCATCAATGTTGGCGATGTGCAGGACATAGTGGAAACCGCCATCGGGGGGGAGAACATAGGCACCGTGATCGACGGCCGTGAACGATTCCCGATCCGGGTGCGCTATGCCCGCGAATGGCGGGACAATATCGACCGGCTCAAGGAGCTGTTGGTGCCGGTCAACACAATGGGGGCCGGCCGCTCGCCATCCATCATGCAAGGCATGTCCGGTGGCGGCCTCGGTGGTGTGCAGACGGCACAGCAGGCAGGGATGGGTGGTGGGATGGGCGCTGGCCAGGGGGTGGGCCGGGCGCCGATCGCTCCGCAAGCATCCGGGTCTACAGACCGGAAACCTGTGTCGACACAGGGCTACATCCCCCTTTCGCAGCTGGCCGATATCGCGGTGGTGCCCGGGCCGCCCATGATCTCCAGCGAGAATGCGCATCTGCGCTCGATCGTCTACCTCAACGTGAGGGGGCGGGATATGGGTGGATTCGTGGAAGAGGCCAGGGATGTGCTGGCCAGGGAGCTCAGGCTTCCACCGGGTTACACCGTT
>DAINBR010000302.1:0-4362 GCA_036732865.1 Bacteroidota bacterium
ATTCTTGACACCCGGGCCGACCAGATCAGCATGGAGTTCGCCGTGTCAGATGGTGCGGGCCTGGATCTCTTCAAAAAGTTCAAGACCGATAAGGAAATCGTGGTCGGTGTGATTGACGTGAAATCCGAAGACATCGAGTCGCCCGCCACTGTTGCGCGGCGCATCAGGGCTGCACTCGAATTCATTCCGGCGGACCGTATGTACGTCTCGCCCGACTGCGGCATGAAGTTCATGCCGCGCAACAGGGCGTTCGGAAAACTCAAGGCGATGGTTGAAGGCACGAAGATTGTCCGCAAGGAGTTGACTGGAACCGGAGGAGCCTAGACCCGGCATGCCTCAGGGGAGCGAACTCACGGTACGGCAGGCTGCACACGCACTCCGCCGGATCGTTGTCAGACAGGATGATCCTGCCGTCTGCAGGACCGTGGCAGAGGCGTGGCGCGAGCACCTCTCACCTGAAGCGGACATCGCTGTCACCCCCGGGATCCCAGCGCCCGAGGCAGCCGCACTTGTTGTACGCCTGACCGGTCCTCCGCAGTCTGCCCCGGAAGGGAGCGTGACGTGGCAGGCAAATCAAGCGGTGGAGTTGCGTGCCACCCACGCCTCTGTGCTCTTTCCGCTCTTCTCCCATCTTGCGGAAGAGTGGGTCGACAGACCGGTACCGGGCGCTGCGGGTGGACCAATGTACCGGCCAGCATTTCCTTGGCTGCGCAATCTCAACGATTTTTTCGTAGGCAGCCTGCGTACCGCGCGGGGATTTGACCGCGAGGCCTTTGTGCGGCAACTCGCCCGGGTGGGATTTACGCATGTCACAGTCAACGGGCTGGGCGTTCCGCGTCCGTTTGAAAGCGGTCCCCCCGGTGACCTGTACCACTGGTTCTATGATTACAGTCCCGACCTGGATCAGTTTGTCGAGAGTGAACTCGTGCGGGGTTATTATCCACCGGATTACCTGCATGCAAATCGAAACGCTCTCCGCGACAATGCGGCTCTTGCCAGAAAATACGGAGTGATTCCCGGTCTCCACATAAATTCACCCAGGTCAATGCCGGAGGAGTTCTGGAACCGCTTCGGGTATCTGCGGGGTGCCAGAGTGGATCATCCCCGCGAGACCCTGCGCCCGCGGTATACACTCGCTATGGCCCACCCGGCGGTCCAGAAACATTACCGTGAATTGATCCGGAACATTCTGGATGAAATCCCGGACCTTGGCTTCATCCATGTCTGGACCAATGACAGCGGGGCGGGGTTCGAGTTCGTCAGTTCGCTGTACGCCGGGCGCAACGGAGGTCCGTATTTGTTGCGCGAATGGAAAGGGGAAGAGGAAATCGCACGCGCGGCGGCGGGAAACGTCATGACGTACTACCGCCTGCTGGCCGGGGAGGGACGGCGGGTGAATCCCGAATTCCGCCTCATCTGTGACCTTGGTCCGTTCTACACCGAGCGCAAATACATCATTCCGGAATTGGGTAACGGCATCGATGCGGGCGATTTTGCGTTCTTTGAGCAGCAACCCGGGGATCCGGGGCGCGGAGCCGTCGAGGCCACGGGAGCGCAGGTGCATCTCAAGGTGGATCTGTGCGACAACAACGTGCTCGGGGTGCCGGCGCCCGTCTTTGTGTTTGAGCGGTTGCGCGACGCGTTCCGCAGCGGGGCACGCGCAATCCTGACGAACATTGTACCTCCGTCCCTGGTCCCGTACGATATCAATGGTGAAGTGGTCCGGGCCTTCCAGGCGCACCATGAGGAGCCGCTGGAGCCGCTCCTGCAGGGCTGCGCGCGCCGATGGGCGGGGGAATCATACGCGGCCGGGCTGCTGCGCGTGTGGACTCTCTCTGACGCCGCTGTTCGTGCATACCCCGCGGGAATTCCCATGAGCACGTTCGGGTTTCCGTGGTTTCGCCTCTGGGTTCGTCCGTTTGTGCCTAATATCGACGCCATCCCCGAACAGGAACGGGCCTACTATGAAGATTTCCTCCTGGCAACGTTCAACAATCCGGCGCGCGTGGATTTGAACAATGACATGATGTGGAATTTTCTCACGGTCGATCAGGCCGAGGGGTTGCGACGCGAGATCGATCAGAAGGTCCTCCCCCCGCTCGATGAGGCGATCCGGCTCTGTCACGGGCTTCCGCAGGCAACGCACAGCACGGACTCGGTGCCCCCGGTGTTTCAAGATCTGCAGGACCGGCTTCGTGCCGCACGCTGCTTCTACATCACGATGCGCAACACGGTTGCATGGACGGAATCGGTGCACGGCTATCTTCAGGCTGCGAATGAGGCACAGCGTACGCAATTCCGGTCCCTCTGCGAGGCAATGGTCGCCGGAGAACTCGCGAACGCCCGGGACCTTCTCACACTCTGGCAACATTCAGCGGGAATGTGGATGCCGGTGTCCGCGCTCGGCGAATCCCTGCATCTGTACGGTCAAAACTTCGGCGAATTGCTGGGACGCAAGATTGCACTGATGGAACACCATGCACACGATGAACCTCACATCGATCCCCAGTACATGTGGCGGATGAAAAACTGATCAGGAGTCTACCACACACTCAGGAGGAGCTATCATGTTGTACGACGACACTTTCCCCTTGCTTGAAGAACAGGTGCGCTTCTACGAAGAGAACGGCTACATCCAGCTGCACAACGTTCTGACCCGTGAAGAAGTCGTAGCGCTCCGTTCAGCTGTGGATGTTGCCGCCGACGACCGGAAACGACTGCAGGAGAACTGGGGGCCCAGAGTGGATGAAGGTTATGCCAAGGTCTTCCTGCAGATGGTCAACGTGTGGGAACGATATCCCGCCATTGAAGAGTACACGCTCAGCCCCCGGATCGGCGACATCGCGCGTCAACTCACCCGGTCGCCATGTGTCCGTCTCTGGCATGACCATGCGCTCATCAAGTATCCGAAAGACAGTAAGGCAACGGCGTGGCACCAGGACAAAGTCTACTGGCCGATGCGGGAAAACGGTGCGCTCTCATGCTGGATGGCGCTCGACGATGTCACCGTGCAAAACGGGTGCATGTGGTTCCTCCCCGGATCGCATATGCTGGGTCCGCTGGATCCCGTCGATCTCGGCAAGGCGGACGAGCAGAGTCTGCTCAGCCTGCTTCCGGAGTCCATGAAGCATATCCGCCCGGTGGTCATGGAGATGAAAGCCGGGAGTTGCACATTTCATCACGGGTTGACCTTCCACTATGCCGGACCGAACGTCACCGACGGACCCCGCCGGGCGATGGTGACGATCTTCATGCCCGCGGGCACGCACTACAAGAAGCAGGAACACATCGTGGGCGACAGGGGAAACCTTACGGAGGGCGAAGAATTCCACGGACCGCTCTTCCCGTTTATCGGGCGGGGGATGTGATATTCTCATGACGACGAGAGTCACATCGCTGCACTCCGGCGACCCACGGGTCGACGCCCTGCTTCCCCGTATCAAGGGCTTCCTGGATCAGGATGTGTCGGAAATGAACGCGCTGGGTTCGCGCGTGCGGGGGTATCGATCACCGGACGGACCGAGCCTCTGGCTCAGGGATCACACGGACATGATGCGCGGGTTCCGGTACTGGGAGCGCGACATGACGAGCATGGTCGAGCACTTTGCCGAGACACAGACCGCACGTGGGTGGCTGTTCGACTATTTTACGCTCACTCCTGACAAACTTCCCTGCGAGCGGGAAAACTGGGCGAAGTATGTCAGAGTGCCGGTGGAGGCGGATGTCGAGTACAGATTCGTCAACGGGATTTACCTTGCCTGGCAGGCGACCGGTGATGATGGGTGGCTGCAGCGCATGCTGCCGCACGCGGAGCGTGCCCTTGCATACATTTTCAATGATCCCTGGCGATGGGATGTGCGGCATAAGCTTGTCAAACGTGCCTACACGATTGACACATGGGACTTTGACTATACCGCCGGGCGGCATCCCTGGCTGAACTTCCAGATTACTGATGAGACGTTCTGGGGGATCATGCACGGCGACAATTCGGGCTATTACGAGGCATGCCTGCGGCTCGCCGTACTCCTCGATCGGGTGCGGAAGAAAAAGCGGGCGGCATACTGGCGACACTTTGCCGCCGGTCTCCGCCGCCGGACGAATGCTCTCTGTTTCAACGGACAGTTCTACACGCATCATGTGCCCCTCGTGCCGGTCACGGTTCCCGGGGTGAACACCGCCGCGCAGCTTAGCCTCAGCAACCCGATGGATATCAACCGCGGTCTGGCGACCCACGCAATGGCCACGGCGATCATCAGGGAATATCAGAACCGCGGAAGAGCGACCGGTGCATTTGCCGAATGGTTCAGCATCGACCCGCCGTTTCCGGACGGGATCTACGGGGACGAGAAGATTGTTGCGGGG
>DAINBR010000303.1:0-4359 GCA_036732865.1 Bacteroidota bacterium
CTTGTCGCCGCCGGCGGAGATGCGTTGGGGACGCTGGATTTCTACTCCGTGCACTACTATGTGGGAATTGATGCCTCGAATCCCACGTCGATTTCTCCGTTCCACCATGCCGCTTCTGCCTGGGGGCTGAACAAACCGATTGTCGTAGCTGAATTCGCCATCCAGAACACCGCCGGTGTGCCGAAAGACAGTCTCTATGTCATGCTGTTCAAATCAGGGTATGCCGGCGCGCTCGCCTGGTCGTGGACCGACGTCAATCTTTCTTCGGTGGCCGATATGCTCTCCTCCATGCAGCGGATGTGGGATCGTTACCGATCGGCCGTTGATGTGTTGGGCATCGGCGGAACCTGGCCGACCGTGGCAATTACGAGTCCGGCTGCCGACAGTACCTTCCTCGCGGGCGCAGATATCACCATCACCGCGCTGGCGGCAGACAGCGATGGAACCGTGGTCTCTGTCGATTTCTTCGCTGCTGAGACACTCTCCATCGGTCAGGCGACGGCCTCTCCTTTCACCGTGACCTGGAAAAGCGTCCCTATGGGGAACTACTCGCTCTCCGCAGTCGCAACGGACAACCAGGGCCATAAGCGAACCTCCGCGAGGGTGCCCATACGCGTAGGCACACCGCCAATGAGGAAAATCGAAGCGGAAGCATCCAGCCGGTCGGGTTCGGGGATGACTGTCAAGAGCGATGCCACCGCAAGCGGAGGGGCCTATCTGGACATCGCATCGCAGTCCGGCACGATTACCTGGACGCTGAGTGACATCACGACGCCAGGGGCGCACACGATTGCCTTTGGCTTTATGATGCACTATGACCATCCAAAAACACAGTACCTCAACGTGAATGGAGCACGTGTGGATACGGTGACTTTTGACGCGACGTCTAGCACCACATGGTACGAAAAGACAGAAACCATCAACTTGATTCAGGGTACAAATACCATCCAGGTGGAGTTGTTCTGGGGCTGGATGTATCTCGATTATGTCGCTGTTCCGGAGGCTGCGTTTACCACCGGTGTCGATGGACCATCCGGTGTGCCGGAGGTGTTTTCCCTCCATCAGAATTATCCCAATCCGTTCAATCCGGGTACGACGATAGGGTTCAACATCGGGGGGGCAAAGGCAGGCTCCGGGGGCTCAGATCCGGCGACGGGGTGGGTAAACCTTTCCGTGTACGATGTGTTGGGGCGGGAAGTGGCGGTGCTGGTGAATGAGAAGAAAGTGGCAGGGTACTACGAAGTCAGGTTCGACGCGTCGAATTTGTCAAGCGGTGTGTACCTGTACCGGCTGATCGCAGGAGATTACATCCAGACGCAGAGGATGGTTCTGGCGAAATAGATCTGTGGGCCGCGCCGGCCTCATCAGGAAGTGTCGGGCACACAGCGACACCTCCTGCACTCATTTTCATGGGCAACTTCCAACAGAGGAGGGCTCAATGGAAAAGCTACTGCTGCTTGCTTCGACTGCAGTTATCCTGCTGGCTCAGGAGACGGCGTCACAGTGGACGTGGACTTCAGGGCCGGAGGGAGGGTACGCATCCGGCCTGGTCACTACTCCCACCTCCGTGCTGCTGGCTCTGGAAGGAGGAGGTCTCTTCCGTACGACAGACCATGGAACAACCTGGCTGCCATGCGGGAAAGGGTTGAGCCCGGAAGCCACCTACTTCAGCGGGTTTGCAGTGATCGGAACGACGGTGTTCGTGTCAACAAACGCTTCCGGGGTCTACCGGTCGACGGATGACGGTCTTTCGTGGATCCCGGCGAGTGGGGGACTTCCCCCGACCGGAAGTTACGGCACTGCCCTGGCAGCAAAAGGGGATATCCTGATTGGGGCCACCTATGCCGGCATGTTCCGTTCCTCGAGCGGCGGGTCGTCGTGGGTTGCGTCCAACGTGGGCATGCCCGTTGACACCGTGTTCTATGCCCTACACGTGAGCGGGAACAGCATTTTCACCGGTTCGGACGAGGGAGCAGGGGTCTTCGTTTCAACCGATGACGGTATCTCCTGGAACAGATCGAACACGGGGTTGTCCGGACAGGCCTTGAATGTACTCTGCTTTGCAACGAGCGGGGGCACGGTGGTAGCTGGCTCGCGAAAGGGCGCATATTGGTCCACGGACAACGGCGCACACTGGGCAGTCTGTTCCGGTAGCCTGGCTACCATGTCGGTGTCAACCCTGTGGGCGAGTGGAAGCGATCTCATCGCGGGAACGTACGGAGCCGGCGCGTATCGCTCCACAGACAATGGCGTGAGTTGGACCGAGATCAGCGGCGGGCTGGAAAATGGGAATGTCCGCGCACTCACATCGGTCGGCAGTGACCTCCTTGCGGGGACTTACGGTCCTGACGTCGTGTATCGCAGCACGAATGCGGGTACAAGCTGGGAGAGTGCAGGGAAAGGTATCGCCTGCCACAGCATCTATGGTCTCGTTGCACGCGGCGGGAAGGTGTTGGCCGCATCGCACAGAAGACTGTACTCCTCGACTGACGGGGGCGTGGCCTGGAGTTTCTCTGACAGCGGCATGACCGACAAGATCCTCTATGCACTCGCGTTGCGATCAAACGATATTCTTGCGGGAACCACAAGCTACGGTGTCTATCGCTCGACGGATGAAGGAGTCTCGTGGACACCGGCAAACATAGGTTTGAACGGAAATGCACACACCGTCCGTAACCTTGCAGCAGAGGGTACGAATATTTACGCAGCGACACAAAGCGGGATTTTCCGCTCAACAAACGATGGCGCGTTGTGGGTGCAAGCAACAAATGGCATCCCAGATTCAACCGTTCTGACAGTTCATGCTACTGCTAATGGCACCTTGGTTGCAGGGACAAATGATGCTCTGTATAGGAGCACTGACAACGGCGGGAGCTGGACTGCGACCTCCACGGGATTGTCGTTGCCTTCGAAGCCGCAAGCGTTGACCAGTGACGGTTCCACCGTTCTCGTAGGGATGCCCAACGGCGTGTACCGCTCGACAGATAACGGGGGAACATGGTCTCAGGCAAATGCCGGACTGACCGGTTCCCATGACGTTCGCGCCCTCTTTTGCTACGAACGCCCTATACCGTATGGTGCTGCACTTTTTGCGGGACTGTCTCGAGCCGGAGTCTATGTTTCCCCGAACAACGGCGAGAGTTGGATCGATGCGAGCGACGGGCTCTTCGGGCCGGGCATGAGCCCCAGTTCGTTTGCTGTGGAACATGGCACTCTGTACGCTGGCACATTCTCTGGCGGCGTGTGGAAGAGGCCGTTGTCAGAAATACTGGTCTCGGTGGATCGGGAGACAGATGTGAAGCCCCCGCGCGAATATTCTCTCGGTCAGAATTATCCGAATCCCTTTAACCCCTCAACCACAATTCGTTATGGCCTGCCCAATCGTTCACACGTGATGCTGATACTCTTCAACACCCTTGGTCAGCGGATTGCCCTTCTCCAGAGCGGGGAGCAGGCAGCAGGGTATCACGAGGTGAAGTTCGACGGGCGCGGACTTCCCAGTGGCGTGTATTTCTACAGAATGCAGGCGGGGCCGTACGTGGAGACGAAGCCGCTCTTGCTTGTACGCTAATAATACCGTGTTTGCGGGATTGCACCTTCCATCCGCTGCCCTAAATTTACACACATCTGATCGTCCCCCCTCTCCACTGCTCCCCAGGCCGGGGAATTGCACAACAGTGTACATCCGAACGGGGCGGGAAACGGCACGGCGCTGAAAGACGCCTGCACTGCTGAAAAGCTCGGCCTGGGCGGCGTGAGGCACCGACTCACACGGAGGTCATATGGACCTTTCACGTACCGGTACTCTCCGAGGATGGCGTCTCTTCTGTGTGCCGCCACTTTTCATACTTTTCGCCATGCCAGTGACCGCACAGGTCAATTCCAATGCCGTTCTCAAAGCAAACAATGGTTCAGCGGTTATTCCGCATGCAGCCGCGCTCAATCTTGCGCCGCGGATGACCATCGAAGCCTGGGTGAAGCTGGCGCACCCCACATCGGCCTATGGCGCAATAATCGACAAGGACTATACGACGGGTTTTTCCCTGGGCTTCGAGTCGATTCTGGGGAATCATGACAGCATCGATGTGGCGTTTGCCTATGCGGATCACTGGGCGTTCAAGCCACGCATTCCTCTCGACAGTCTCAAATGGATGCACCTCGCTCTAAGCATTGATACTGTGGTTCACCGTTATGTGCTCTATCTGAATGGTGTTGAAGTGAAATCCGCCACCCACGCGAGCGTGCGGTTCGCAAACAACAGCGTGGATCTTCGTATCGGCGCCAGTCGTTGGGGCGACCGGTTCTCCGGCATGCTGGATGAGATCCGCATCTGGAACGTCATCCGATCTGCTACCGAGA
>DAINBR010000304.1:0-1578 GCA_036732865.1 Bacteroidota bacterium
ACGAAGAATTCGTCACGGACGTCACAGTGGAAAACGACGGTACAATTCTTGCGTTGGTCCAGCAGGTGGCAGCGGGTGAATTCGGAATTAGGTACGGAGAAGCCCGGCTGCTTGCCACGGGGTCCACGGGAGTGCCGGTTGAGATCCAGCGATTCCTCGACCCCGGTGCCTCACGGCTCACTTTCCTCAGGATCGACGGAGATGTGTGGGTCAGCAACGATTCCGGCGATTTCGCGCGACGTGTGAGCGACTCCGAGTAGTCTCAGTACTTGCGTTTCACCTTTCTTCGCAGCGCGGCAAGGTAGGCAAGCCGAAACGGCATGTGGCCTTCCAGAACCTTCAAGAATTCTCCACTGTAGTACCGATTGTACCGTGCCGCCGCCTCGAGGATAAGCAGATTGCAGCTTTGAACGATGAGGGGTACGAGTCCGGATTGGCCGGGCGATGTCCCCCCATTCATCTCACAGGCAATTCCTTCGACAAAGCCAAACAGCCGCTCTGTCATGCCATTGAGGTTGCCATCCCGCGACGCTCGCAGGAAGCAAGTGGAGTGCTCCACGTCGCCGTCTTCTTCCATGTCTTGAAGATCATCGATGAGCTGAAGCATCACACCATACTCAAACAGCACCTGGAAATTTCGAGTGCTGAGACCCCCTTCCACAAGAAACGCATCGGCGAGGACCGAGGTCCCTCCTTTTTCGATCGAGAGCGCAAGCAAAGTCTCCTCCCTATCGTGGTCGGGCTTCCCCTGGAGGCGAACACTCCGCTCCTGCGCGGCGTGGATCGCACACAAGGCTGAGGCCACGTCGGGATAAGCTGAACGAGGGTACTCCTGATCGATCATGGACAATAGCCGATCCATTATCGTGTAAATTCTGCCGCTCCTGTCATGATGCTCGCCCGCAAGCCGTTGTGTGAGCCAGCGGAGAAAGATCTGCTTCTCTTCCAGAGTCCGCTCGGGGTCATCCAGCCAATTGTCTGTGTAGGGATAAAGCAGACTGTACGCAAAGGAAGAAGGAGTCATGCAAACCCGCCGCCCGAGGAAGCATTGCAGGCTGTTGAAGACCCACAGATTGCGCAGGGCCTGACGGATGTCATGCGGTGAAATCCGGGGGTCAAATCTCTCCGCCCCTTTGATGAATTCTTCTGCGGCGCGTTCGCAATCGTCAAAGAATTGCTTCGTGGAGGGATTGCCATCCCGGGAGAACAACTTCAGGATTGCGGTTCTGACGGGCGACCAGACTTCGGAGCGTCGTTCCTCCAAGAAGCTCCTATGATCTTTGGGCACTTCGGGAGCTCTCAAGAGAAACCGCTCCAGCTCGTTCTCCTTGTCGATCTGTTCTTCCCGCGTGAACCGTTTCATCGACCCGGGGATGCCCCCGATCGTGTGATTCCAGATTTCCACGCACTCCAGTGTGAGGCGGGAGACCCTGTGAGCAAATGTCGCGGTGTCCGGCGATTCAATGGCCGGGCTGGCCTGCGGCACGCCTCGCATTTCAACACCCGCAATATCCATTCCTGTCAACTTACTCTCCCTCACGCGCGTTAGAGAAACATCCCGGGGCACGCAGGTTGCCC
>DAINBR010000304.1:1678-4314 GCA_036732865.1 Bacteroidota bacterium
GATAGCCCACCACCCGAGAGGAGTCACTCATGAAAGCTCCTTCTTCTGTCATGCTTATTCTTCTCCTTCTGTTAACCGGATGTACAGCTCTCCAACAGACCACCGCCCCCGTTCCTCAGGGAGAGCTTATCCTCCTTACTCCGCTCCCACCCCTGACAGGTTATGCGACCGCGTTCGGTGCTAAGTTGAGCGCCGTTTTCCATGTACTGCCTGACGGAACCGTCAAGGATGTATCGCTGGAACGATCCAGCGGCGATACGGATTGGGATCCCCTTGCCATTGATTCCCTGAAACAATGGCGTTTTGCTCCGCTAAGGGGCAATGAAAAGCCGGTGGACCGTTTCATTAGGTACGCCATTGTCGTACAGGTTCAAGAGCCAGTTGTGATGCGCTTGGCGGAACTGGTTGTCCCCGCTAAGCGCAAGGCAGACTCGCTGCACTCGCTGCTGATGCAAGGAACGGATTTTGAAACACTGGCTCGGTCAGCGTTGACGGAGGAAGGCGCAGGTTCCTGGAGGCCTGCGGAGCCGACAAACCTCGCGCGGTACCCCAATCATGTGAGAGCCGCAGTCAGCAGGTTGCATGTTGACGAAGTCACCGAACCGATACGCCTCGGGTTGAATTACGTGATCATCAAAAGGTATCAGGCGCCTGAATAGCCAGTACAGTCGGAGATCCGCACCTCAGCTTTAAGGTCAGGAGCCAAAACCACAATGGCCAGGAGCTCATTCCGGGCCTTGATTTGACTTTCATGGACAGGTGCGACCTACTTGACCAGAGACAACGTGCGCGTCTGCACGAACGGTCCCGCATGTATCCGGTAGAAGTACACCCCGCTTGACAACCCAGAAGCATTGAGCTCGACCTCATGAGCGCCCGCCTCTCCTCTCTCATTCACGAGCACCGACACCTCACGACCGAGTAAGTCGTACACGCTCAACCTGACGTCTGAGGGCCCGGGCAACTCATAGCGGATCGTAGTGCTCGGGTTGAACGGGTTCGGGTAGTTTTGGTTCAGTACGAACGTAGGGGGAATGTCATTCTGATCCTCTACCGCCGTAAATGACACGGTGAAACTGCGCCGTTCGCCGAACGGTCCCCAGCCCGCAGGATTCCCTCCACGCACACGCCAGTAGTACGGCGTGTTATTGCGAAGGTTGTGGACCACTTTCGAAGTATCCGTCAACGCGGAGTCGATAGACGTCGAAAAGGCAAATGACGAATCCGTTGAGATTTCAAACCAATCCCACCACGAGGGGGAGAGTCGCCACACACACCTGACGGTGTCGGACGAAACGCTCACGTTGTTCAACGGCGTTACCAGCCTAATCGCGGGGGGAACGGGCGCGCCCGTCGTGAATGACCGAGTCGGAGAAAATTCCCCGGCACCGATCGCGTTCTCAGCCCGGACGTGCCAATAGTACGTTGTATTGTTCGAGAGTCCCTCCAGGCCTTTTTCGGTGCCAGTGAGGGTGGAATCGGAGAAGACAACGCCGGTTGCAAAGCCACTGCTGGTACCGGCTTCGAGCCAGTAGGATGTTGCACCGGCAGCCGGAAACCAGCCCAACGTGGGGTTGACTGCCTGATTTGTTGCATTGTCCGGCGGCCCATTCAGCGTTACTGCCACAGGAAGTCCCGTATTCATAGAAGATTCGTATTCCAGCGCAGCGTCCGACATTTGCTGGACCAATTGCGGTGCTACCATTGTTGTTGCAGCCGCATTGGGGTGGCTGTCTGAAGAGCCGGCTGCATACTGAAGCGGGAGCATGCCGTCAGCGCCTGCAAGTTTGTGGAAGAAATCGAATACGAAGACATTGTTCGGAAATGTTCCGACGAGAGGATCCTGGCCGGCCGCAAGAGTGTCCTTGGCCCAGGTGCAGAATGCGTCCGAGAGCGCCGCCTCGGAGGCATTTGTATTGCCTGCCACCAAAGGAGCGTTCGTCCAGATGACGAAGAAATTCTGAGGTCGTTCTTTCATCATGGAGATCAGGGAGCGCCAATGCCACTTGTAGTTTGCCACGCTCTTTGTGACTGGACTGAGTGTGTCCGCGTTGGAGCCTGGACCTGACATGTTGGATGAGGGGAAACAAGACTTGATCATGATGACCGGGTAGGCCGCGAGGAACGAGCTGATGTCGTCCGACGCATCCTTGTTTTCGAAGATATTGTGCCAGGTGACCCATTCGTTATCACCGGAAGGCCACCACGTTTCGACCATTTTCAAAGAATCGGAGCCCGTGAGGCCGTGTGACCTGTTGTATTTCGCGATCTCTCCCGGCACGGAGACCTGTCCGCCATTCGGTCCCCAGATGCACCCGCCTGTAGAGTGGTGGAGGAACACCCCCGAACGAAAGCGCGCCTGCCCGAAGGACGTTGCTGCAATCAAAACGAGGGCGATACACAGGTGACATCTCCGGCGATTCATCATTCAGTCCTTTTGTGACATTCCTTTCCGCAGAAAGGATTTACAAACCTTGTGCCATAAATCTTCGTCATCGAAATGGGTCTGTGAGCGGCGTTCCCGGCTTGTCCGGCGGGTTTTCTGAGCCGCAATGAGAGCCGTTTACATAGTTGGCGAAATTCCGGCTGATGAGGGGTCAGACCCGAACCAACTGTCAATAGTCAATGGACTATTG
>DAINBR010000305.1:0-4294 GCA_036732865.1 Bacteroidota bacterium
AGCCGGAGCACATGGTGGTGGTGTCGCTCGAAACCGGCGCGGTGCTCGAAGGCAAGCTCAAGCCCAGCTCCGACACGCCCACGCACCGGGTGCTCTACCAGGCGTTCCCGCGCATTGGCGGCATCGTGCATACGCACAGCCTGCATGCCACCGCCTGGGCGCAAGCCCAATGCGGCATCCCGCCTTTCGGCACCACGCACGCCGATTTCTGCCACGGCCCCGTCCCCTGCACCCGGCCGTTGACGGCCGACGAAGGTGAAACCGATTACGAAGCCAACACCGGCCGGGTGATTGCCGAATCCAACCGGAGTTCATAGATATTATTTATCCCGTTCCGGTCGGAGACAAAGAGGAGCTTGTTTCCGTCCGGCGATGAGACCGGCGACGACTCATCGCTGTCTGTCCAGTCGGTCAGCTGCTTGATCGTACGATCCTCGATCCCGACCTTGTAGATGTCCATGTCGTGAAATGTATGGTCATGCAGCATCACGGCATCGGAAGAAATGCGCCCCGCCCGGTCGGATGCGAAGTACAGCGTCTTCCCGTCGGGCGACCACGCAGGCTCTTCGTCGCTATAGATATCGTCGGTAAGGTTCGTGAGTTTCTTGGTGTCAAACGAATAGACGTAGAGATCCGACTGCCTGGATGTATTGCCGATAAATGCCATATTGTCTCCCAACGGGGACCAAGTCACCGAGAAAATGCCTTCCAGACCGAACGTGAGTTTCTCGATGTCGCCGCTCTTCAGGTCAATCAGGAGGATGGCATCCTGATCACCGGCTTTCGCGGCAAGCGCCAGACGTTTTCCGTCGGGGGACCAGCTGACCCCCGGTGTCAACAGATGCAGCTCTTCCAGGTTCGACGTCTGCTGACCGTCGACCACCTTTTCCACCTGACTGCCATCGACGGCGTTCATCACGAAGAGATCAAAGAAGTCGTTCCGGTTGGAAAGGAATGCTACTTTGTCGCCCTGCGGGGAGATGGCCGGGCTGGTATTGTAGAAACCGCCGTCCTTCTTGTGATCGGTGAGCCGCCGCGCATAGTCCGCCGGATCTTCACGTTTGGCGATATCCGGCCAGTACTCCACCTTGAGGTCCTTGTGCCAGCGCTCGGAAAGCTCCTCAAGTTTCAACCCGATTGCTGCCCGGATTCCTGCCTCGACGCTTCTCGTGCTTTTGATGCGGTTAAGGATCTCGCCGATTTTCTCTTCGCCGTATTTCTTAGCCAGATAGTGGAACACCGATTGCCCGCCGCGGTAGGCAGAATATCCGTACAGTTGTTTCAGCGGCGGGAGATACTGGTTCACCGTGGCATCCCTGATGAACATGTCCGTGTCGGTATCCCATTTTAGAGCTTCATACTCGGACAAACCTTCGCTGAACCAGAGGGGGAACTGCAAAGAGATGTTGTTGCTGATGATCGACTGAATGCTGCCGCCGTAATACAGGTCGTTCATCACTGCGTGCACAAGCTCGTGATGGATGACGTGCCGGAATTTCCGATAATCCCCCTCAAATGGCACCACCACCCGGTTCTTGAAGAGTTCAGTTACGCCTCCGATTCCTTCTTCCAGGTATTCGGAGATGACGTTTGTTTGCTGGAATGCGTTGTGGGAATTGTACACAATCAGGGGAATGCGGTTGACAAGTTGATACTTGAACAGCGTGCTGATGGAGGCATAGGCCGATTCTGCCGCGGCGGCGGCAAACACCGCCAGGGGGTAACCGTCCTCGGCAAAGTACACGTCGAAATGATCCGTCTGAAGATATGACCAGCTGAACTTTGTATACTGTACTTTATTCTTCCCGAACACGTCGACCTGGGAGTGCACGCTCGGCGGCATTCCAGCCAGGATCACCACGGCTGCCAGGGTCAACCAGAGTTTCGTCTTCCGTTTCATACTCTCCTCGCTCTTCCGTATCTTCAATTATAACGCCGGCTTGCAGGCCTTCCGTTCCGTGATTGTGAGCCTTCTACTGGCGAAGCAATTTCCCCCGTCATTGTGAGGCCCAAAGGGTCGAAGCATCCTCCCCCGTCCTTGCGAATGCCGCCTTCGGCGCCACGAAGCAACCCCCTCCTCACCCCCTCGTGCTACCGGATTTGCCTTCCCTCGTCGGCCACAAGCGCCAGCTCGATGCTGCGGCGCTCCGGGTCTACGGCCATAACCTGCACGCGCACACGGTCCCCCAGACGGTATACCCTCCCCTTGCTCCGGCCGCGGAGCGCATACTGTTTCTCGTCAAAGAGGTAGTAGTCATCCTCCAGATCCCGCATCCTGATCAATCCGTCAATAAGGATTTCATGCAGCTCGACAAACAGGCCGAAATCTGTCACCCCGGATATCACTCCGGCAAACTCGTCGCCGATGTGACGCTTCATGTACTCGATCTGCATCACCTTGACGGATGTGCGCTCGGCTTCCGCGGCGATCCGTTCGCGCTCTGACGACTGCCTGGCTATCCCGGGGAGTGCGGCGCGCAGGGCAGCCAGGCGGCCCGCCTCCACCTGACGCGCATACTCGTCCAGCAGCCGGTGTACCACGAGATCCGGATAGCGGCGAATGGGTGATGTGAAATGCGTGTAATGCCGGAATGCAAGGCCGTAGTGCCCGATGTTCTTCTCCGCATAGATCGCCTTAGCCATTGAGCGGAGGGCGACCTCGTTGATCACATCTTCCACTTCCGTCCCCTTCACCTTGTCCAGCAGCTTCTGCAGCTCGTGTGACGACACACCCTCTTTTGCGTCGAGGGAGAAGCCGAACTGCCGCACGAAGTTGGCCAGATCGCGCAGTTTGTCGGGATCCGGCACATCGTGCACACGATAGAGAAACGGACGGGGATCGCCTCCGGTCTTCATCCCCGCCACATGCTGGGCCACCGTCCTGTTGGCCAGCAGCATGCATTCCTCCACGAGCCGGTGTGCATCCAGACGCACCTTCTTGATGATGCGGTCGGGGAGTCCCTGCTCATCGAACGTGAATTTCGTTTCCACACTCTCAAAGTCGATGCTTCCGTTCTTCCGGCGGCGGCGGTACAGCGCCTTGGCAAGCCGGTCGAGCTGCTGTAGTACCTCAGCATGTTCACCCTTGCCGGCATCAAGTATGTGCTGCACCTCTTCATAGGCAAAGCGGCGTTTGCTCCGAATGACCGACCGGGCGAATCGGTACTCTTCGACCTTGCCGTCGGGATGAACGTCCAGCAGGACGCTGAATGTCAGACGGTCCTCCTGCGGACGGAGGGAACAGAGATCATTCGACAGCCGTTCGGGAAGCATCGGAATTACTTCGTTCACCATGTAGACACTGGTGCCGCGCTCGTACGCCTCGCGGTCCAGCGCGGTGCCCTCGCGGACATAGTGGCTGACATCCGCGATGTGCACACCGAGACGCAGCAGCCCGTTCGGAAGCACTTCACAGGAAAGTGCGTCGTCGAAGTCTTTTGCATCTTCCGGGTCAATCGTGAGCGTCGTCTTCTGCCGCAGGTCAAGCCGGCCGTCCAGCACTGTGTCCGGAATGCCGCCGGTCAACTGCATCGCCTCAGCTTCGATGTCGGCCGGAAAGCTCGCCGGGAGGCCGAAGCTGCGCGCGACTCCCAGCACCTGCGTGCGGGCATCTCCGCCCGGCCCCAGCACTTCCAGAATCGTTCCCTCAGGATTGACGTGCTCGTCCTCCCAGGGGTCGAGTTCCACCACGACTTTGTCGCCTGGGCGGGCATCCCCCCGCTCGACGTAAATGTCCCGCCCGATGCGTTCGTTGTCGGGGACCACAAGAGCGAAGTTCCGCCGCACCTGAAACTGCCCGACAATCCGCGTTGTGTTGCGCTTCAGCACGCGCACGACCTCTCCGCGGAAGGCTTCGCCCTTCCGCCGGTGGCTCGGGCGCGCAAAGAGTGTCACCTCAACTTCATCACCGTGAAATGCGGTGTGCTGGAACTGGGAGTCGATGACGATATCATCCTCCCATCCCGCAGGTTTGACACTCCCTACCCCCCGCCGCGTGACGCTCAAGATCCCGGTGACATGGCCGGACTTCTTGCTCTTGGCCTGTTTCGCTTCGGGAACGTACGCAAAGCGCCCGTGTTCATCCGCTTCCACCACTCCCCGCAGTTTCAATTCGTCAATCTGCGCACGAAGCGCTTCATACTCGTCCTTGCTGTGAACGCCCAGGCGTTTGGCAAGGTCTTTCAATGTTGTGCGGGTTTTGGGGCGCGCCGAAAGGTACGTCAACACCCGTCTCTTAATGTTTCCTGTTGATTTCTTTTTCAATCTCTATCCTAAAATGAAAATCTGTAATACA
>DAINBR010000306.1:0-4288 GCA_036732865.1 Bacteroidota bacterium
CTGCCCTTTTTCGTCGGGGCGGGGGGATTTGAACCCCCGGCCTCTTGGTCCCGAACCAAGCGCGCTAGCCGGGCTGCGCTACGCCCCGTTGGTTTTACAGCATCGTAAAATTACGAAGAATCCGATTCCCAAGCAAGAAGATTCCCTGACTCAAATCCGTCCGGAGATCTAAGACCCGGTATCACAAGATCCACAACCGGCCGAACGACCAAGATCCCGCATCACTTTCGTGAAGCTGCGTTCAGCCTCTTCACAATCTCTCCGGCAACGTCATCCGGACCCCGCACCTCTGACATGTTCAACCACTCAATCCGCTCGTCTCTCCGGAACCAAGTCATCTGCCTCTTCGCGTACCGCCGGGTGTTCCGGCTGATCTGCTCCACCATCTCGTCCTGCGTTATGACTCCCTTCCTGAACTCAAATACCTCCGCGTATCCAACTGTGTTCAACGCGTTCAATTCCGGACCATACCCCTTCCGCACAAGTCCCTCTACTTCCTCCAGCAAACCACCCTCGAACATTTGCTCACAGCGTCGCCCAATCCTCCTGTGGAGCTCGGGCTTCGGCCACGCTAATCCCAATACTCTTGACTTGAATGGTATCTCGATCCTTTGCTCCTCGTGAAGCCGCGAGATGGGCACCCCGGTCACATGATACACCTCCAGCGCCCGGATCATCCGACGCGGCTTCGTTCGATCTACCCGCGCCGCAAACACCGGATCAACCCGCCGGAGTTCGCCAAGCAACTCTTCAACTCCCCCCCTGGCAAACTGCTCCTCAATCGTTGTTCGGACTTCGAAATCCGCCGGCGGACCATCAAAAAGACCATCGGTCAATGAGCGCACATAAAGACCCGATCCTCCCACCACGAGAGGTACATGCCCCCTCGAAAATATCCTCTCGATCTCCTCCCTGCCTCGTATCCCGAACTCGCCTGCACTGTATTCCTGATCGGGATTCAGGATGTCAATGAAATGATGTGTCACTCGCGCACGTTCTGCCGCTGTCGGTTTCGCGGTGCCGATATCCATGAACCGATAAATCTGTCGTGAATCGGCAGAGATGATTTCTGCCCCGAGTAGTTCGGCGAGCGGGAGGGATACTGCAGTCTTCCCCGATGCAGAGGGTCCCACCAACACTATTACGGTCCTTAATTCCGAATTCACGATACTGAAGCTTGAACCCCCGGCACCGGATTCCGAATTCCGGCTGCTGAACTCCGAATCCATCATTTTTATCACCACCCCATCTTACCTATGAGGGGAACGAACTTGAAACCCGGTGCCTCCGTCCGTTCGAATGAGTCGCCATGCCTCTCCACTATGACGATGGACTGGATCTCCTTCCCCCCTACGGGAATTACCAGCCGCCCGCCGTCCGCCAGTTGATCCAGCAGGGGCTGCGGCACATCAGGTGCTGCTGCTGTGACAATGATCCCGTGATAAGGCGCGTGTGCAGTCCACCCTACGGTGCCGTCGCCACCCGTCGAAGCAACTTTGTAGTGCAGCCGTTCGAGTATCCTCCGAGCGCCGGCAAGCAGTTCCAGGCTCCGTTCGATCGTGAACACATGCGCTCCCAGAACCGCGAGCACGGCAGCCTGATACCCGGACCCCGTGCCGACCTCCAGAATCTTATTTCCTCTCTTGACGCCGAGTGCCTCAGTCATGAACGCCACCGTGTAAGGCTGGGAAATCGTCTGGCCTTCGCCTATCGGCAAAGACGTATCATCATACGCCCTGACGGCAAAGTGCTCCGGAAGGAAAAGATGCCGTTCGACGGTGTTGAGCGCCGACAGAACACGCTCATCGCTCACGCCGCGTTCACGGATCAGCCGCACCATTTCAGCGCGCTCATCTGCAAAACGACGCACACCTGTGCGTCCACCACTCGTAGGAATGATCATGAGGTTTGAAATTGAATCAGGCAGAAGCGCGCAATGCCTTCCAGATGGACGCAAAGGACCTGTCACTGTCAACGGAGAGGCGAGACCGCAACTCGCGCTGAAGTGCGCCCGATGCTATCTCACGGTACAGAGTACCATTCTCGGCAATGGAGATTGTCCCGGTTTCCTCCGAAACGATCACAACGATGACATCCGCCTGCTCTGAAATGCCAAGCCCGGCCCGATGCCGTGTCCCCAGAAGGTGCCCCTGCCAGGTGGTGATACTTGAGAGCGGGAGCGTGCACCTCGCGGCCTCGACAACCCGGTCTTTGATGACGACCGCACCGTCGTGAAGCGGCGAACGCGGGTTGAAAATAGAGAGCAGCAGAGTGCGGCTGATCGTTGCGTCCAACCGGGTCCCCGTTTCGGCGTGCATTCGGATGCCGGTCGCGCGCACGAACACTATCAATGCCCCATACTTCTTGCGGGACAGCTCGGCCACCGCTCCTGTGACTTCATCAATGGATTCGTCCACATTCATCTTGAGGAAGAGGCGTACCAGCGGACTCCGCCCGACGAGAACAAGCAGACGACGCAATTCCGGCTGGAACAAGATGATGAAGGCGATGACCCAGATATCGGTGATCGTGCGGAGAATGGAAGTCATCGCCTTCAAGTTCAGGGCCTGCGCGATAAACGCAAATCCCAACACCAGGACCAATCCGGCAAAAATCTGGATCGCGATGGTTCCCTGCACTGCCAGATAGAGCCTGTAAAAGAGGGCGGACACCAGCGCGATATCGATCAGATCGATCAGCGTGACGGAGAGAAATCCAATGCGAAAGAGTTCCATGGGTTCACCCGCGTGCTTGGTGAATGGCGTCGGCGATCATCAGGGCCCGTCGCACAGGTTGCACGTCATGCACCCTGACAATGTGAGCACCGTACATGGCGGCAGCAACCGCCGCACCTATCGTACCCTCAAGCCGGTCCCCAATCGGAAGGTTGAGTATCTCACCGATGAAAGCTTTTCGCGAAGGGCCCACAAGCACGGGACAACCAAGGGAAGCAAGTTCCTTTGCCCCGGACATCAACAGCAGGTTGTCTTTGCGTCCCTTCGCAAAGCCGATTCCGGGATCAACGATGACCTGCGTGATCCCCGCCTTCCGGGCCTTCGCCACTGCGGCAGCCAGCATGTCGCGGATCTCGCCGAAGAGATCAGCATACACGGTTTGTTGCTGCATCGTGCGGGGAGTACCGCGCATGTGCATGACGACCACCGACCCCCCCGCCGCAGCGATGACCCCCGGCATGTCCGCATCCGTGCCGAACCCGCTTATGTCGTTGACGATGACGGCCCCCGCTTCCAGCGCCTCACGAGCGACGACGGATTTGGTCGTATCAACCGACACCGGTATTTCTGTCTGACGCACCAGGCCGCGGATCACGGGAATGACCCTACGCAGCTCTTCTTCCGCCGTTACCGGTTCCGCCCCCTGACCGTACATCGTTCCGCGCGGACGGCTCGACTCTCCGCCAACATCAATGAAGTCCGCCCCCTCCCCAGCCAACACCAGCCCCCGCTCGATCGCAAACGAGGGGTCCAGAAACTTCCCCCCATCCGAAAACGAATCAGGGGTAACGTTCAGTATACCCATGATATGCGTTCGTGCGGAAAAATCGACTTCCCGCTTGCCCAACCGGAAGATCATCACCGACTCCTCAAACAGAGAAGGTGACCGGATCGATCACCTTGACGTTGAGAGCACTACTTCTGCTTGCTCATCTGCACTTTGCGTTTTGCCTTCGAACGGCTGACCGCTTTGCGGTGCTTCTTACGCGCAGCCTTCGTCTTCTTGTTCATCTCGATTCTCCTTTACTCTTCGCTGCATTGATGTCTACAGGAATCCATCCGACCGGACAATGCGCTCGACTTCTTCGAATTTCTTGAGCCGCGGCAGGACGTCGAACAAATACCGCCGCAACATCTCCAGCCGTTGACGCTCCGATCTGAGTTCCAGAATGCTCTGCCGTTGTTCCACCTCGAGTCCCGCCTTCTGCGCCATGACGAATGCTACGCCGGGCGCAACAGCGTCAGTATCGAGCTGCTTCACCCGTTCGCCGTACACAATCTGCACGAGCTGGTTGTACAACCCCACCGTTTCCAATACCAACGACGGATCTGCCATCGGTTCGTCATCGGTGAAAAACTCCACTTCGGCAACCGCGTACGGTGTTCCGGTCGTCCGCACCTCGACAATCCGGAACCGCTCACGTCCCTCCGTCAGAATATCCATCCGCCCGTCGTCGTAGGTACGTAACACCGCCGTAATCCCTGCTGCGCATCCCACAGTCGCAAACGATTGCTCCCGGCTCAACACAATGCCGAATTCAGACGATTCCCGT
>DAINBR010000307.1:0-4288 GCA_036732865.1 Bacteroidota bacterium
CATCAGCATGGTCACTCTCAATCCACTGATCGGCGACCCATTCAATGAGATGCCGATTCCCGTCAAACCCGATATTGCCGTAAGCGGAGAAGATCTGGTCCTGAACACGGAGACGCCTTCTCCGCTTGACACGAATCTGACGTTCCGTCTCGTTGTTCATCAGTTGGGACTCTTACCCACGGACAGCATCACTGTGGCCATGTCCGATGAATATGGTGGCTCCACCCGGATGGTGATCGAGGGCATGCGGTTTCGCGCCACAGGGCACCGCGATACGCTCTCACTTCCGTGGGGTGCTTCGCATGAACCTGGGCAGCATCATCTCACCATTACCCTGGATCCGGGTGGCACGATCGCCGAAGTCGCAAAGAGCAACAACGTCGTAGTGCGGGAAGAGTACATCTATGCCGACCTCGTTCTGCCTGTTTACCCGTTGGAGAGCATGGTGGTGCCCCCGGGGCCGCAGCGCCTTCGCGTTACGTCCCCGCTGGGTTCCGAGCACGCAACGTTCTCCTATTCGTTCGAGTTGGATGTGCTCCCCTCGTTCGCGTCGGGATTCAAGATCACTTCTGATCTCATCACACCGGGTGCGGTTTCCGGAGACTGGGTGACCCCTCCTCTCCCCGAGGGGAATGCCTATTACTGGCGAGCAAGAACGGTTTCATCGGGTATTTACGGGAAGTGGGTGACCGGCAGCTTCCGGACTGTCGCAGGAGTCCAGCCGGCCGGGCCGATCAGGCTCACCGTCGATGGTCCAGGGCAGTTCGGCCGCGGGGCACTTCATGACCTTGCCGCGTCGGATTCGGGACTCACGCTCACGCGCAATGCACCGATGCACCTGTACGCCCGTTCCGTGGGTCCGCGCACCAATTGGGACATCGATCTATATTCGGTGTTCAGGATCAATGAACAGACAGTCCGGGGTCTCTGGTGGGTGATCGGCAACAGCTTTTTGACGCTTCGGGTCAACGAATTCAGCGGTGCGATCGCGGTGCGCGGATTCGATGTCGCTGCACAAGCGGCACAGGCTGACAGCATGGTGCAGTACATCCGCAACACCCCCCAAGGGAACTACGTCGGCATCATCGTGATCTTTGACGGTCAGACCAATGTTACGGACAGCCTCTACGCCGCAATAGAGTCTCTGGGAAGCGCGCAGATCCGCTCGGTCCTGTCCGGACAATCGTGGGCGCTCATAGCCCGTAAAGGGTATCCCTCCGAGGCGCTGGAACGTTTGACAAATGACAGTGCGGTCGTGGAGCTCGACATCCCGAATGTGTTCAGTATCGGCAACGGATCGTACCGCTCCTCTGTTATCCCGCTGCCGGCGCGGATGGATTCACTGAAATGGTGGAGCACGATCTTGCCGGGAAAAACTCAAGCCACGCTGCAACTGCTCGGGCGTACCTCGGGTGGGAATCTGGATACGCTTCGCACATTTTCCGCGAAATCCACCGAAGTGTCGCTTGCAAGCATAAATCAGCTGTTCAACGATCCCAGGTATACCGGGTTCGCTATCGGCACCGGTTTGAGCACCTCCGATCCGGTGCACTCACCGCTGGTGCGGACCATTTCGCTCACGATGGAGCCGCCCTCCGACCTTGCGATAAGCAAGAACACGATCGGCTCGCCGCAAAGCGCACCACCAGGTGACGGTGATATGGGTCTTCCCATCACCGTCCACAACATCGGATATCGCAATGCGGATAGCGCTCACGTCAGCATTAGTCTGCTCGAGCCCGGATCGGGGCAGCATACGGTGCTTGCGTCCGGGACCATCGGTTCACTTCCCGTCGACAGTGCGACACAGATCCTGCTCGGGTTCTCCACAGCAGGTCTGACCGGGATGAAGACACTTGAGGTGCAAGTGTCCCCGCCGGCCGGTGCCCGGGATCTCATCTCCGAGAACAACACTGCACGTATCGCGCTCAATTTCACATCTGTCCAGGAGCCCCTGCGTGCAACCATGCAGCTGTTTGCCGATGGCGTGCAGCTCATGGATGGCGACTACATCGGTTCCCGGCCCGCGTTGTTGGTGCGCCTGGTCAATGTCAACGGTGTGACTCCGGGCGGCGAGAGGATGGCGTTGTTCGTCGACCGATCGCTTATCTCTCCCGCGGCAGAGACATTGCCCGCGGGCGGCCATCTTGTTGCACGGGTTCTTGACGACGGGGTGGAGTTCGCTCCCGATCTAACGGACGGCGCACACGAATTGGTGGTGCGCCTCTACCGATGGAACGGCGCTGCCGGCACGGACTCCATCGAGCGCCGTCTGACGGTTCAGGTGCAGAGCGATGTGAGGATTCTACGCGTGTTCAACTATCCGAATCCCTTCCGGCTCGAAACGGAGTTCACGTTTGTATTGACGGGCAACCGGGCACCCGATGACGTGAACATCCGCATCTTCACTGTTGCCGGACGGAAGCTCCGTGAGATCGTTGTGCCGCACCACATGTTGCAGGTGGGATTCAACCGGGTGATGTGGGATGGCCGGGATGAAGAAGGAGACGAGATTGCCAACGGGTACTACTTCTACCAGGTGCAGGTGCGGGGAGGCGGAGTTGTGAGCTCGGCTATTGAGAAGTTGGTGAAGATTCGGTAGCACTCTTGTGGAGAACCCGCGGGGTCAGAGCTCACGTTCAAAGAAGTTAAGTGCGCGGTGCCCCGTGCACTTAACCAAAACCTCAACTTCCCGGCGTGCAATCCATCCTGTCAGGCAGCATCCCTTCCCATACCATCTTGCTGTTGGACCTCACGTTTCAGGATTTTCCAGATGGTGCGTTCGGAAAGTGTAATCTGATAGTGTTTCTCGAGATACGCACGGAGGCGGCGCTGTCCATATCCGGTCTCATCACGAGCTTCTTTAAGTATCCGGATGCTCTCTTCCGGGGTTGCCCGCGGGAAGTGGTGTGGACGGCGGGAGCGGTCGGTGAGTGACTTCGAGTCACCATTCTCCAGCTGGAAGCGCTTCAACCATTTGTAGAACGTTTTCCGGCTGATGCCGAATTTCCGGCAGACAGCCTGCACGTTCTTCGTTTCCCTGTAGCACATCATCCACGCCAGGCGCGGATGCAACGACCCGCCCAGGGGATTCTCGCCAACTGTCACTGCGCTTGCGCCAGTGCCCTGTTCACTCTGCTCCATTGATCCTCCATTCTCGTTGTACCAGGGTGGAGAGTTTCACGGCCTGTGCCACCTTTGTGATGGGGATCATAGCGCTCAAAACAGCTCGATTTGGCGAATTCTAGAGGAAAAAAGGCAGGGACTGGTGTGTTTTCTACAGGGGATTGTGAAGATTACATTGTAACGCTGGTTTAGTAGACAGGAACCAGATCGTCATCCCTTCCAGCGGCGGGCCTCAATTCGAGAGCCAGCCCACCTGACGGCCGGAGGTCAGCATTGATGACTGAGGCTGAGGTGACCTTGAATTTCTCGATGTTTACATGTGTGCGCGTCCGGATCTTCTCCCCGCCGTCTGTGTAGATCGAAACGATGTACGTCCTGTCGTTGTCCAGAAAGCTGAGTGGCAACGCCAGGTGCCGGGGTTCATTGTTGGTGATGCCCCCGACGAACCACTTCTCTCCACTCCTCCTTGCAACAGCAACGTATTTCCCAATATCCCCCAGCATCACTCTCGTCGTATCCCACACCGTAGGCAACTCCTCGAAGAACCTGATCTCAGGTTCGCCACGGTAATCTGAGGGCCTGTCGTACCAGAAAACAAATTGCAATGGGCTGTAGTAGATCACGGACAGTGCGAGCTGATGGGCCGAGGTGGTCTTTATGCCCTTGACGTTTTTTATTCCAGCCTGGTGGTAGTAGCAAATGGTATAATCTGCCGCGCCTGCCAGGAAGCGTGTAAACGGCATGATGGTATTGTGATCGGCTTCCGGCATGCATTCATTCCCATAGATCCCCTCCTGGGTGAGCAGATTTGGATAGGTACGGCTGTACCCTGTTGGGCGGTATTCGTCATGGATGTCGACCATCAGATTGTACGCGGCTGCCTTGCGCACGGCTTCGTGCACCCATGATGTCCACCTGTGTGAGCCAACATGGACGAATCCGAACTTCACGCCCGCGACACCCCAGCGTTGGTAAATAGGGAAGATGTCGTCGATCTGTTTCTCCATGGCACGGTGGTTTACGTAGAGGATGACGCCAACGTTCTTGCTTTTGGCATAGGCCAGTACGCGTTGCAGGTCCAGGTCTTTCTTTGGATTTCGGCGGGGGTCCACATTCACCCGTGACGCGTCCGATTCATTTGAATACTCGTACCCGTACCAGC
>DAINBR010000308.1:0-4244 GCA_036732865.1 Bacteroidota bacterium
GTTCTCTGCAAGCCTCCTCGACAAGTTAATCGAAAAGAGTGGCGAACTCGATGTTTACGTCGTCGGAGGAGACGAATCGGCGCCTGCATCCCGCCGTCGAATGCAACTCCCCGACATCCAGTCCGGCATCTATCAGTATCTGGTCGCAACCGCCGTCATTCTGGCGGTTTCCCTAGCGCTGTACCCCATGAGGTCAACGCTCGGATACCAGACTGTCTCGCTGATTCTCCTGTTTACGGTCGTTTTGCTGCCCCTCAGGCTCGGTACGGGCCCAGTTCTTTTGGCAGCAGCCCTAAGCGCGATCGTATGGAACTTCTTTTTTATTCCGCCGCAGTTTACTTTCGCGATCGGTCTTCTGCAGGATGTTCTGATGTTCAGCCTCTATTTTGGCGTTGCTGCTGTCACGGGAGTGTTGACCGCACGCATCCGCGCAAGGGAGAAGGCGGTTCGGGTGCGGGAACAACACGCATCGGCACTCTATAGCCTCACTAAGGACCTCTCACTTGCCCGGTCACAGGACGAAGTCGTACGCGCTGCGGTGGACAACATCCGGAAGTACTTCAGCGCGGAAGCCGTGGCGTTCCTAAGTCAGGCCGATGGCGACATCTTCACCGAGGCACATCCGGCTAGCACATTCACAGCAGACCAGAAAGACTTCGGTGTGGCCGCATGGGTCTACTGGAACGAGAAAAAAGCGGGGCGATTTACGGACACGCTACCGTCGGCACGTGCCACATACTTCCCACTCTCGGGTCCTCGTTACCCACTCGGGGTTGTCGGCGTACACCTTCCTACAGACGGGCGGTTGACCATAGAGCAGGAAGCGCTGCTCGAAACCTTCCTGCGGCAAATCTCGTCAGCAATCGAACGGGAACAGCTGCACGATCTCACGCGGAAGACACTTGTAGTTGCAGAGTCGGAGCGGCTCTACAAGACCCTGTTCGATACGCTGTCACACGAATTCCGAACACCGGTCGCAACCATCTTGGGGGCGACAGACCAGCTGCGGGGAGAGCCACAGTTCTCCAGGGGCCTCCATGCGGAGATCTTGACAGATCTGCACGAGGCCGCCAATCGCCTGAACCACCTGGTGCAGAATCTTCTGGACATGACAAGGTTGGAGTCAGGGTTGTTGAAACTCAAGCGGGACTGGTGCGACATCGCTGACCTTGTCGGCACGGCCGTTCGCAAAGTGGAAGATCTCCTTCAACACCACAGGCTCAAAATCGACGTGTCTGAGTCCATGCCCCTCATCCAAGCAGACCAGGGGTTGCTCGAACAGGCCCTGGTCAACATCCTCCACAATGCTGCGGTTCACGCCATCGGTGCTACGGAGATTGCGATCGTCGCATACGTCGAGCAGAACGAATGCATCATCAGCGTGTCTGACAACGGCCAAGGCATACCCCCCGAGGATGTCGACAAAGTCTTCGGCAAATTCTTTCGGAGCCAAGGTACCAAGAGCGGTGGGACCGGTCTTGGACTCTCCATCGCTCGGGGGATCGTTGTCGCACACGGAGGCGCCATCTCCTGCACCAACCGGGCCGAGGGCGGAGCGCAGTTCATCCTACGCCTCCCCATCGACTCGACTCCTCCTTCAGTGGCATTGACATGAGCACACAAACCCATCCAGCAACCGTCCTCGTCATCGATGACGAGGCCCAGATGCGCCGACTTCTCCGACGTATCATCGAACAGGAAGGATATAGGGTGTTGCTGGTCGATACCGGCAGAGATGGGCTTGCGCACGTGGGAACAGACAGGCCTGATGTCGTCGTTCTAGATCTTGGTCTCCCGGATATGGACGGTATGGATGTACTCAAAGAACTTCGGTCCCGGTCCTCGGTTCCCATCCTCATTTTGTCAGTGCGCGAGGCAGAAGAGACGATCGTTCACGCGCTCGATTGCGGAGCCGACGATTACCTCACGAAGCCCTTCCGCACCGGCGAATTGCTCGCCCGAATTCGCGCGCTTCTACGTCATCGGATCTCCGGGCAGGAAGATCAGGTGTTTGCATCAGAGGATCTCACCGTCGATTTGTCGGCCCGAACAGTAGCGGTCCGTGGTCAGCCGGTAAAACTCACTCCCACCGAATACACGCTTCTCGCACTGTTCGTGAAAAACGCAGGGAAGGTCCTGACTCACAGCTATGTCCTCCGGGAGATCTGGGGTCCGGCCTACGCCGAGGAAACACAGTACCTCAGGGTCTACGTTGGCCAGCTGCGGAAGAAGATCGAGCGGGATCCCGCAACGCCGCGGATCCTTCTTACTGAATCCGGAGTTGGGTACCGGCTGGCCTGCTAGCGATACCCCAGACCCGGTGTTCGCTTCACTCGTGATGACTCACGAACGATCTCCATCTCAAGTTCAATCTCATCTCGGATCGGAATGTTCTCGATGCCCAAAAGCGGAATCGACGGCTTAAGGATGCGCGCTTGAGCAACAGCTCCTGCATGAACTGCAACCATGCGAAAGTCCCGTTTTTGAAAAAACTCCAGTGCAGGAAGATTGTCATTGGTCGTCACACACCAAAGACGAGAGCACGAATGCTCCCTGGCTTCTTGCAACACCGCTGCGACGAGCGCCGACCCTACCCCTTCCCCCCTTCGAAGACTGTCAAGCGAGACCAACTCGCATGCCGCATTCTCGATTATGTACGTCGCCAGACCTATCGGTCCCGCTTTCTCATCCTCGGCTATGAATCCCGCAAGTGAATGCGGATAGTACACCGTACCATGGACCACAATAGACTCCCCGCTCCATTGATCGCGCACGAATCTACGGACCCACTCGCGATCGCCGTCCTCGATCTGTCGCATCCGAAACCGCATCATTGAGACTCCCATGGCGAAGCCTGACGAAGATGCCGCCTGTTCAAACTCAACCATTGTCCAACGGAACGCTGCCTCAGGTGCGGGCGGCGGTTAGGTAGCAGAATCATATACCCTTTATTCAATCCACCGGGCCACTCTGGAATCCATGCGAACAATCCCAACTCAACAGCCGAGCATTCACCAATGAATTGATTCCCGGAAGGCGTCTGACTATACAGAAGAAGGATCTTTGGTGCTTTTGGCGCTTAGCACTATGTCCAGACCCCATGCGACCGCTATGCCAACGGCGTTCACGATAAAATCCATGGGATCATAGGTGTTTGCCATGACACCGAATCCATCGAAGGCCTCGAAGAGCTGAACAGACGTGAAAGCCAATGATGCAGCTAGGATTCTTCCGCCTTTCGCTCGTGGTCGGAGGTTTACAAAAAGAAAGTAAAGCGCGAAAGAGACGGACACGTTGCCAGCATAAGCATGCACCATTTCTTGCTGTGTTCCAGTGTAGTGTCGTTTCAGCAAAAGGACTCCGGTTCCCAGCAGGATCAAAACTGTATTGCGAATCTTCGTAGCCACGCGCCGTCTCCTTCGGAAGGTCCTGCGGCCGCGGTTGGGCACATTGCTCACCCGCTGTCAAACAGCCTCGAAAAGCCGGGATAGGGAATGAGCGGCACGATCTCAAAATCGATCAATTTGTGCCGCACGAGAGGAAACGTTCCGAGAAGCGCTTTCGCCTCACTTAGGCTCCCACATTCTAACACCAGCACCACCGCGTGTCGATCAGCACGAAAATACAATTCGCGGATCACACCGGATTGATGAAGTTCCCACACACGCGCCGCTTCTTCTTTGAGCAAATGATCAGTGAACGCCTCTTCGGCGATTCCGGGAACCCCTTTTTCGAGAGCAAGTATTTTCATGACGCTCGTGCTTTCGTGAGGATCCCTTGACTATTCTCCACATGTCGCCACAGTGATGCTCCGAGCTCGTCAAATGCCTCGAAAACCTGATATCTGGTGACCAGTCCCGAGATGCAGTCGTAGTGATCGGTGGTGGTCAATGCAAGCATATTCCCCCGTTCATCCAATGGAAAGCAACCGAAACCATGACTGAGCCCATCAACTCGTTTCAGTCGCGCGGTTGGGTTATGGAGTGTGATTAGCCGAAACCAACGGTTTGCCCAACCGGAACATGCCCGGTTTCCCCCCGCATCGAAGTTGCGCAGAGCTCATGTTGCCGACTTCCTCGGCCTTAATGCAAAAGCAGAAGCCGCTTTGTTACAAACCAGATTAATGCTTCAAGAACGTCTGGATTGGGTTGAAACAGGCCTGATTGACCCGACCCTACTACGGGAGCAGCTTCGCCAGCGCCCGCCGGCGCTTTCCGAGCGAGGCGCCCTTGAGGTGAGTCAGG
>DAINBR010000309.1:0-4240 GCA_036732865.1 Bacteroidota bacterium
TCTTCCGCAAGATCGCCGTGATGGTCGCCATCAATCGATCCTGTAAGTCATCCACGTTGGAGGACTCGAAGTAGTTATCGGGAATTCCATCGGTGCCCGGCGCGCCAGTCGCATTGATGACCTTGTCCCACTCAGTCACCAGGTCCGGAAGGTTATTGTTGTTGCTGTCTTCGAACCCACCCAGTTGGGCCGTATGCATCAGGATCTCGCGTCCGGCAATGTTGCCGAAGGCGAAAAACGTGTAGACCGAAATGTTTTGGAGCCCAGCTAAACAATGGCCCGTCACGTTGAGGACCGCGATCGTCCCATCGGCAGTGCCGCTGCAAGGCCGGAGGTCATTCGTGTGGGCCCAATAGGCCACGTCATCCAGATAGTGGTTCCCACTGCTCGCGTAGTCGGTCTTGTGCTCGCCTGATGTCCCAGTGGCGGCAGGACTTGTCCCGATCAGGTAGGGAGCGGTCGTGTTCTGGTGGGCGTTACATGCCGCATTGATGGGAGCCGTCGGACTGCTCGTATCCGCTCCCGTACAGTGCACCCCATGGTGTCCGTGCGCATAGTCTTGTAGCCCTGCCGGAATATTCGTGTCCTGTGTCGGTTCCCCGTCCGTCACGAGAATGACGAACGTTTTGCAGCAGCGGACCTGCGTGGACGTCGTGGCCCAAGGGGGCGTGTGGTTGCTTCCAAAGAAGTATGGATCCCGTCCGCAGGCGTTGGCGATATAGCCGGCCCCAGCCGTGCAGGTCTCGGCGCCGGTCAGCGCGGTAATTTCAGACGCTCCTACTGAACCCACCCCCGATGCCCCAAAGGCCACGCCGTTTGAAATGCCTCCGGCAAAGGCAATGGGATAGACATAGGAACCGGGGATGTACGTGGAATTGATCTGGGCAATATAGCGGGCCGTTTCATAGAGAGACTCGGCCAGAGGTGTCCAGGTCGAGGGAAACGACTCCTGGACCGCATCCACCATGGCTGCCGTATTCGTGGTGAAGGTCTCCACAGTCGATCCGGAAAAGTCGATCGATTGGCGAGAACCGACACCCACGAGCATCCGGGCTCCGTCGCCGGCCGGTTTGAATTCAAACAGCCCAAACCGAGCCTGGGCCCCGATCTGCTGAATGACCCCGGTTGGCTCGGTACTGTATCCGATCTTGAGTTGATACTTTCTTTGGCTGTACCCATCTGTACAGTTGCTGTTAAATGAGTTGTCGTTGTCGACGCAGAAATATGCGGGGGCGACACTGATCCAGAGTCTTGCGGGGCTGCCCGATCTGTCCGCGAGCGGAATTCTTCCAACGTACGTGGTCACCCCTACCCCTCCGGCATAGTCAGTATCCACTAACTCAACATTCACTCCCGTCGCTTGCGCCCGCACCGTCCTCAACGCGGGGGTCCCGTACGTCGGGCAGGTTCCATCTGCAGCCCTCGCCATAAAACAGTCGCCCCCGATCATCGCTTTCTTGAGGGCATCGAACCGCCGGAAGGTCGCAAAATTCAAAAAATTGCCATCCCACTCAGTAGCGAGACAGGGAGCTGCCAGCGTTAATTTGACCGTGGCAGGTTCGAAGCGTGCATCGGCGCCGGCGTCGTAGGTGTAACAGAGGAGAGGATCAAAGTAGCCTGAAAAACTGGTCGCGGTCGAGAAAGGTCTATCACCGGCATCGCTGCAGTCCCCATCGGCAGGGTTAGAGGCATCACAAGCCAGACCGCTCATACTCCCGGAGTTGTCGAGCAACAAGACGATATTGGGCGCGACTTGGTCACTGACGAAAGGCGGGACTGCATAGTACTGGTCCATCGTTTGGGCCTGCAACGCACCAGGCCCCACGAGACAACCCACCAACGCCAGCATGACGGTTCCACGAGTGGCGATATTCCGGCTCTTCATGGCCCCCTCCGTTCTTGTTGCACCAACCATATGGTCCACCGTTTCCTTGTTACCTGGGTAGCGTCACGATCATCTTGTCGATCAGGTTGCTTTGTTCCTTCTTGACGTGAAACTTCACCTCGGCACTCACTATGAGGCGAGCGGGATCCAGCGGTTCCCCATGTTCGTCAAGCACGACGACATCCGGCGTCACGCCATAGGTCCGCCCATCGATGTCGAACGTCTTCTCATAGATGGCCGTGATCGTGCCGTTTTGATAGCCGACCGTGATTGCAGGAAGGGGCTGGTCGTCGGCCAGGGTGACGCCGACGTTCATGACGGAGAGGGCTGTCACTGCCAACAGCATTACCCCGCTGCGCAGGAGCAATCGGCAGTGCCCATTCAACTGGCCGCCTCGGTGGAGGCCCTTCTTCTTTTCATCTGTACGCGCGTCGTCCATCGTGGTGATCCTCCTCATCTCGCAGCCACAGGTCTAGTAGGGTCTCGGCTGACAAAACACGCCGGTATTGTTGCAGGCGTACAACGCCCCGACTTGACTGGTGAGCCCCGTAGCCTGGTTCTGCGACACACAGGTGATTTGATAAAAGATATCGAGCCGCATGTTGGGGCTGCCGGGCGTACAACTGCTGCCGAAGGCGCATTGCACATACAATCGATCAATGTCGCCGAACACCTGATAGTTGCCTATGGTCATCGTCAGGTTTGGCGCAGAGCCCGCTCCGGTCGGGAAGTCCGGATTGCCTCCGTCAGTGATCATCTCACCGTTCAATACGGCGAGGTTCGCGAGCGGCACCGGCCCGGGCGGAACGGCGTTGGAGAGCAATGCTGGCGGCACGGTATGGGCTTGAAGACTCTGCGCGAGCACATTCGCGCCGGTGCTCACACAAGACTCCGCCGCGTCCGTCGAGGATTCGCTGGCCGTGACAGTACCGGCAATCTGGCGCTCAAATCCCGTGACAGCAAGGATGGAGATCCCCATCAGGGTCATGATAAGAAGCACCATCATGACGGTGATGAGACTTACCCCCCGTTCGCCCCTTACCTGTGACACTGTGTACCGCTCTCGCATCGTCATCTTCCTTCCCGGTTCAGGACCATGGTCTCGCATTTCTCGTCTCCACGGACCTGGTCACCACCCGCCGGCGTACCGATGCATAGGGAGGAACCTGGGTACCAGCATCGCCGGCCACGAAGACGCCCCCGGCATGGAGGTGGTCGTCGACCGTGAGAAAGGTGGTGGACAAGGTTCCCGGTCCTGCCTGTGAATTCCCTTCTCCCAGCCCATTATCCATCGATTGTTGCCGAGCGACGATCGATACCTGAACCATTTTGATTGCGGACGGCGTCATGGGCGGGGCGTTCCAGATCCGGTTCGAAATGTAATCCGGTTGATCGAAGATCAGGTTCAGGCTCACGTCGTCAATCCGGCCATCCGGCTCGCTGAGCCCGGCTGCCGGTAACAGGCAGCCATCACAGGCATAGGCGAACTGGAGGTCCTCGATCCCGTTGACGATCGGTAAGCAGGGGCTCGCCGGGACATTGCAGTTCGGCAGGACGCGACCGAAGGAAGCCACCGTGGCATTCGCTATCCCGCGGACCAAGCAGGGAGCATTGCCGCCACAGATGTTGTTGAGGTCTGCACCGGGGGTGCCACCGGCAAGTTGTGGAATAACTTGATAGGTGATGCACTGAAGCATATAGATTTGGGTCCCCGTCGGAATCTGTATTTTCCCAGTCTCGGGAACCGTCAATAGGATTGGAGAAGCCGCACCCTGCACCCGAGTCGCGATGACACCGCCGATCGAGAGATAGGAGTTGGCACCGAACCCTGCGGCGGTCATAGCGGGAAGGATCGCTGCGTTGATTGATACACTGTTAAACACCGTAAATGGCGCAACTCCGGTAACGATAATAGGCGCGGTGGTCTGCCACCCCGTAACACCCGGTGCGGTATACACCGTGAGGGGCACCACGAGCGAGATTTGATCAGGTCCAGTATCATTGACCCCGACGGTTGGATTGTTATCTCCCGGGAGAATCGGCACTGGAGTCCCCCCGATTCCGCAGTTTCCGACTGGGAGCGGATTCTTTGATGGATCAATCGCCGGCCCAAAGCCTGCCATCTTGATGTCGTGGGCGATCATCTCCATGGCCATACGCGCGCTCTGTTGGGCATCGGAAATTTGCTCATTGGCCCGTACTGCTTTGCCTGTCATCGTCAGCGCAGCCATTCCGGCTAACACGATCACGGACGTTATCGCGGTCGCCACCATGATCTCGACCAGAGTGAACCCCTGCTCATCTGGTTTCTCCTGCAACCTGATACTCATGTGTCCGCCCTTTCCCTGCCGGATT
>DAINBR010000310.1:0-4235 GCA_036732865.1 Bacteroidota bacterium
CTGATCGACGCAATGAACGATATTGTCTGGGCCATCGATCCAAAGCACGATTCGTTTGATTTCCTCCTGCTCCGTATGAAAATGCACGCAACGAAGATGCTGGAAGCGAAAGGGATTAATTACGAGATCGACATCCCATCCGAACTTGCCTCACTGCATCTGCCGCTTGGCATGAGACGGCGGTTGTTCCTGATCTTCAAGGAGGCCATCAACAATATCCTCCGGCATGCGCAGCCGACACGAGTGGTCCTGACCATGCGCCGCGAAGGTCGCACGTTGACGATGACGATGGCGGACAATGGGGTCGGTTTTGACGTGCATGGTGCTGCACGGGGCAACGGCCTGCACAATATGGAGGAACGCGCCCGGACCATGGGAGGCGAACTGGCTATCACCTCATCCCGGGGACTGGGCACCACGATTACACTCCATGCACCAATCCCCTGACGGACAACGGCAGGAGGACTTCCACAAAAGGCGATGGAAGGGACTACATCGATGAGTACGAACGACGCCCGCGAACAGGAGCCTGAGGTCAAGGTCATCGTGGTGGAGGACCGCAAGCGTATCCGCGACGCCGTCACGGATCTGATAAATGCATCCGACGGTCTGCAGTGCATCGCCGCATTCTCATCGTGCGAAGCCCTTCTTGAAGCGCTGTCCAATCACGAGCCCGATGTCATCCTGATGGACATCGGGCTGCCCGGCATGTCGGGGATTGACGGCGTCAAAGCAGTGAAGAGCCGCTATCCTGCTATCGATGTGTTGATGCACACGGTCTACGACGACGATGAGAAGATTTTTCAGTCGATTCTCGCGGGAGCATCCGGGTACGTGCTGAAAAACGCGGAATCGGAGGAGCTTATCTGTGCCATTCGCGAGATTCGCATCGGGGCACCGATGAGTGCTTCGATTGCCCGCCGCCTGCTCGCAATGATGCGCGGCAAAGGTGCCCCTCCGGCAGCCGATCTTAACCTGACACCCCGTGAGCTGGATATCCTCCAGTGGCTCGTCGAAGGCCTGAGCTACAAGAAAATCGCGGAAAAGCTCTTTATCAGCCCGCTGACTGTGCAGTCACACATCAAGCGTGTGTACGAAAAACTTCAGGTGCATTCCAAGTCCGCAGCCGTATCCAAGGCATTGAAGTACCGGTTGTTTGGATGAGAATTCAGGGTCCGTTTCTTGCCTCCGCAACGCTTACCTCTGGCTAATATTGGCCAGGTTCGCCCAGCCACCCCCCTTTTTCTTGCTGAAGGGACGAGCATTGCCGCTCAGGCAACGCGTATCTGCAGATTTCCCCTAAATACCATGAATATGGTATTGTCTTTCCTACCCCCTCCCGCTATCTTGATTCCAGATGATGGATGTTCATGTGCAGTTAATGAGGATAGGGACACATCGTGGAGGATGCTATGAAAGCGAAATTGTTATTTGTTGCCGGGCTCTGCATGCTTGTTGCCGCCATCGGGCTTGCGCAAATCACATTGCCACCCGCTCCAACGGACCTCGATGTCACTCAAACGCCGGATGCCGTTCCGGTGGCAAAGCTCACATGGACCGCTCCTGCCGGACCATACGCCTTCATCGTCTATCGCTCGGTGGATGACACGGCACACTTTCAGAAGCTCGCCCTTGTCACCTCACCGGTATACTACGACCATATCGTCCGGCTCGGGCACACCTACTTCTATTATGTCACCTCTGTGGCAATTATCAATAGCTCTACGCGTCCGCTCGAAAGCGGTCCGAGCAATATCGACAGCATCTCCTTTGCCACGCCCGAGCGACATCTCGGCGTGATCGCGGGAACCGTGGCGGATGACACAACGGGCAGGCCCATACCGGGCGTGCGCGTGTTGTTCTACCGGCTTCGTGCGTCGATTCTGTCCATCGACGTTCCTGGTGCCGTCACAGATTCTCTCGGCCACTACGCGGCAAAACTGGATACCGGGACGTACAAGATCAAGGCACAACCTGCTCCCTGGATGCCGCCCGGCCCCCCCGCGTATGCGCCAGAGTGGTATGACAACAAGAAGGATATGGCCACAGCCGATCCCGTTGTGGTCATCGAGAATACATCCGTCGTCGCGGACTTCGGATTGAGCCGGCCGGTACCTCCACCCGTCGTAAAAGGGACCATTGCGGGCAAGGTGGTTGACGATGAAAACGGCCTGCCGCTCAGGGGAATCCTGATCAGGTTTTATACCAAGGGTCCATCCATTACCAACTGGCAGCCGACCGCCGTTACCGATTCGCTCGGCTTCTATAGCGCGTTGCTCGACACCGGGACATATCTTGTACGCGCAGATGGTTGGATGCGGTCGTCTGTCATGACGATGTACCAGCCGGAGTGGTTTGACAATGTGACGGATATTACGCTTGCGACACCGGTGAAAGTTGCTCCGGGATCCACATTCAAAGCCGACTTCGGGTTGAGTAAACCCACACAACCCACGTATGCGTACATCGAGGGAACGGTGACGGATACGCTGGGGAATGTGCTGCGCCATGCGACCGTCATCATCATGCGGTCGTTCCAGGAGATGAGCGTCCTGGCAACGACCGCCACCATGAGATCAGCCATGGATGCGGAAACCTTTGATGTCGATGGCATCGGGTACTGCCGCGGGGTCGTGTGGAGTGGCAGGACCGACTCATCGGGGAATTTCAAGGCGCGTGTGCTCACCGGTCATGCCTACATTGCGCTTGCGGCGAAATTCGGCTATCTGCCGGAATACTATGACAACAAGACCAATCCGCTGCTGGCAGACATTATCAAGGTCAGTTCATCCGGCGTCGACAATGTGGACTTCTCGCTGACGCCAAATCCGGTCCTGCACAACAGCATCTCCGGCGTAGTGCGCGATGCGGACGGCAACGGTGTCCCCGCGGTCGTCGCCTTGATTCCCGTCAATCCGGGCCCGCTGCTGAGGAAGATGCGATTCGGACATACCGACTCCACAGGAGCATATACCATCGGTGAAGTCGTGCTCGGCACCTACGTGGTCATGGCCGTGCCGTTCCATGGCTATGCGCCCGCCTTCTACAAGGCCGGCACATACGGTCTCATATACTGGCAGCTTGCGGACAAAGTGCTGGTTTCCGGTGACGTCTCCGGTATCGACATCGGCGTGGTACCGATTCAGTCTAACGGTTTCGTGCGCCTGAGCGGCCGGATCCTGGCGGCCGGTTTGCCGCTGCGCGGTGTCCGTGTGACGGCGACGACTCCCGGCGGTCAAGTGATCGGCTGCGGCATCACCGAACAGGCCGGAGAATATTCCATTGAGGCACTGCCGGTCGGATCATTCACCCTGATAGCCGATCGCGAGGACTATGTCGCGTCAGACAGGAATGTGACAGTCTCCGGCGACCAGTATCAGATTACCGGAATGGATTTTACAATGGAACCTCAGGGGACAACGGATGCCACAACCGGTGAATCCTTGCCTGCGACATTTGCACTGGGACAAAATTATCCGAACCCGTTCAATCCCAGCACGACAATTACATTTGACATTCCGGTAGCCGGCGACGCCTCCCTGACAATATTCAATACGCTTGGGCAGGAAGTGCAGACTCTCCTTGCCGGTCCGCGTGCAGCCGGTCGCAGCAATGTCGTGTGGAATGCAACCGATCAGAGCGGACGGGCGGTTGCCAGTGGCGTCTACTTCTACAAATTGACCGTAAACAATGCATCCGGTGAGCTCTTCTCGAGCGTGAAGAAGATGCTGCTTCTACGGTAGGGATGGTGGTGGTGGTTGCGTGAACGCAACGGTCGCCGGAATACCCGGCGCCGTTGCGTTCTTCGGCTTCAGCTGATAGATAAGCGAGATGGGAGTCGGCCATGAAACTTCTGATCGGCACAGCGCTTGCGCTGGTTTCCTTCGCAACAACGATGCTCGCACAGGCGCCTACGAACTTGAAGGCAAATTCCCCTGCTTCTCTCCAGCCTTCCGTCATCTTGAGCTGGAGCGGCCCTGCCGGACCTTCATTCTACAAGATCTACCGGTCTTCGCCGGACACGACGAACTTCCAGTGGATCGCCATCAGCCAAGCGCGCTTGTTCGAGGACCAGTCGGTCGCTCCCGGAGTGCTCTACAATTATGTTGTTACTGCGGTTGTGCGGACGGACACCATTCTCCTCGAGTCGACACGGAGCAATATCGCCACTGTGCGGGCTTATGCGCTTCTTGCGGGACCTAAAGGCATCATTGCAGGCAGAATCATGGATCAGG
>DAINBR010000311.1:0-4221 GCA_036732865.1 Bacteroidota bacterium
TTTCCGCCTCCGCCGCCCAGTGCCCCCACTGATTGAAGAAGTAGACCGCCGTGTAGAAGCTGCTCATCATCATTGCCGTAATGGTCCCGATGATGAACGTCCGTTGCCGCGCGGCGGCCGGGTCGGCGTACGGAACGATGTAATTGAATGCGAGCGGGGCGATGAGCGCAACGACAAGGAACGCCAGCACGCCGGTGATGAGTGCCTGGACGAGAAAGCGTCTCACCGGCACCGCCCGCCACGAGAGATAGCGTTCAAGACTTATGTTGAGCCAGTTGGTAATTACACCGATGATGAGATTGACCAACATCGCATCGATGATGTTGAATCCGACGTGCAGGGCGGGATGGAGAAGAGACATGAACTCCGGGTTGAGGAGCTCAACCGTGGTCTTGAGGATGAACACCAGGAGGGAACCAAGAAAAAAAGCACCTATCCCGACTTTGCGATCGGACGTCAAGGGAATCTCCGCAGGATCAACCGGCAATATACGAAATGTTTGGATGCCGGGGTAGATCACGCGGCGCTTTCAGCACATTCCCTTGCTCCCTGAACGATGAAGTGCAGGCGATTCAATAAATTCGCTTCACCGGCTCCGGGGTCCATGTCAAGGTAGAGCATGTTGAGCTGCGGGAAGAGCTCCCGCATGCGAGTCTCGACACCCTTTGCCACGATGTGATTGGCAATGCAGCCGAAAGGTTGGAGGCACAGTACATTGTGCACACCCCGCTCCGCAAGCTCACTGATGTCGGCCGGGATGAGCCAGCCCTCCCCGAACTGATCGGCCAGGCTGACAATCCGGGAGGCCCTGGAAGCCAGATCGCGGATAGCGGTCTGGTGTACATAGCGTTTGTACCGGTGAAGCACTTCATCGACGCGCTCGAGTTGTCTGCGCACCACTCTCTCACCAAGGCAGGCAATCATTCCGGAGAGATCCTTTCGTGCCAGGTGAAGACGAGTGTCCGATTCGACGTTGACGAACCCCTGTATGAAGAAATTAATCAGCGGGGGGAGCGCGACCTCTACCTGATGATTATGCAGCCACTCGATAATGGAGTTGTTGCTGAAGTTGTTGTACTTCACATAGATCTCCCCTACGATGCCAATGCGCGGCAGCGGGCTATCGTCAACGGGGATTCGGTTGTATTCTTCGGCCGCCGACCTCAGCAACGCCGGCAGGCTACGCATTTCATGACATCGTAGAAGATCGTCTGCCAGCGTAATGAACTTTCGTGCCACACTGACTGCTTCCCCCTTGCGCAGCTCCCGGACAGCGGTGGAGTAGTACATCTGGGAAAGTGCATCGCCGGTGATGATGCCCCAGAATCCGTGGACCAGGAACTGCCGCATTTTCACGGAGAAACCCGGCTGTTCGTTCTGCGACTGACCGGAGGTCGACAGAGTCACCACCGGGACATCCTCGAATCCAGCGGAGATCAACGCCTTCTTGATCAGCGGCGCATAATTCGACGCCCTGCATTGCCCGCCCGTTTGCGTCAATCCGACGGCAACGTCGGATGTCCGGTAGCGTCCCGATTGCAGGGCCTTGATCATGTCGCCGACCACCAGGATGGCGGGATAGCAGATTTCATTGTTCGTGTAGCGCAATCCCAGCCGGGCGGATTCAGCGTCTGTGGGCGGCAGATTGGCCACCGAATATCCCCTTGCTTCCAGAAGACCGGCGATAAATGCGGAGTAGAATGGAGAGAAGTGGGGAACCAGGATTGTCCTATTTCTGTCCTCCTGCAGGAACAGCCGGGTCGTTTTTCTCTCCTCCACCGTGTGCGGAATCGCCGGCGTTCCTGTGCGTAACGACTCGATCATCGAGCGAAGCCGGAGCCGGACGGAACCGGGACTGGTCACTTCATCTATGCGGAGCACCGTGTGATTCTTTCCGTGATGCGCAAGAATCGACTTCACTTCATCGACGGCAACAGAATCGGGCCCGCACCCGAACGAGTTGAGCTGAACCAGTTCGGCCCCTGGGTGCGCTGACACCCACAATGCCGCGTCATAAAGTCTATTCGGATAGCTCCATTGCGCGAGGACCTGGATCGCGCCGGTTTGCCCAACAGCCGCCACGGGGAGTGCATCTGCTGTCACAACATCCACCCCGAGACCCGCGAGTATTTCGGGTATTTTGTGGTTCACCAGCGGATCAAGATGATAGGGACGTGCCGCCAGGATCACGAGCGGCCTGCCTGTTGTTTCCGACTCTTCCAGAACGGCGCGGGCCTTTTCGCGGAGAGCTTCTTTCATCTGATGCTGCGCACTCATGGCCTGACGGAAAGCGAATGAGAATAATCTCCGGCTGACCCCGAGAGTACGCACGTATTCATAACATGCCTCCCGGAGAAGCGAAAGATTGCGGAACGTGATGGTGGGCGAGTCGAAGGGGATGCCGGATTTCTCCGCAGGATTCATTGCGCTGCGAATTACGTCCGGATACGCGGCAACGATCGGGCAGTTCCAGGAAACCGGTGAGCCTTCATGCTCATCATTCTCAAAGAATACCATAGGGTAGAAGATGCGGTCGACACCGGAGTCCACCAGGCTCTGCACATGTCCGTGCACGAGTTTGGCAGGGAAGCAGATGTTGTCAGACATGACCGTCCCGCACCCTCTGTCGCACACTTCATTCGTGGAGACGGGGGAAAGCTCGACCTGGAACCCACAGCCGACCAGCAATGTACACCAGAAGGGGAAGTCCTCGTACATGTTCAGTACACGCGGTATCCCGATGCGCATTACGGGCTTTGTCTCCGGAACGAGCGGACGGTCGAAGAGCAACTGGAGCTGGGCCTCAGCCAGATTTCGGCCGCGCGGGCGATCGGCCCCGGTGTTGGTGAATATCCGTTCACACTTGTTCCCGGTGTGGAAACGGTTCTTGTTGCAGAACAGGAGAGTCGTGATTCTGCAATTGTTCTCGCATCCACGGCAAGTCGAGGTCTTGCGCGAGGTTTCTTCGACGTTCTCAAGTGCAGAGAGAGCTATGGGATGCCCCGGTACATCCTTGGCGTTGTGGGAATCGAGTGCGGTGAGCGCCGCGCCATAGGCACCCATCAGTTCCGGAATGCTGGAACAGATCACCTTACGCCCCAGGAGCAACTCGAATGCCCGGTGTACCGCCGGGTTGCGGAATGTTCCCCCCTGAACAACGACCGCATCCCCGAGAACGTCCGTATCGTTGATTTTCAAAACCTTTTGCAGGCAGTTTCTGGCAACGGAATACGCAAGGCCGGCGGCAATATCAGGAATGGAAGCTCCCTCCCGGAGCGCCTGTTTCACCCGTGAATTCATAAACACGGTGCAACGGCTCCCCAGGTCGTAGGGACGCGAAGCGGCGCAGGCACTCAGCGCAAAGTCCGACACACGGTACCCAAGCGACTCGGCAAATGTTTCGATGAATGAGCCGCATCCGGAAGAGCACGCTTCATTGATCGAGATGTTCTTGATGACGCCATCTTCAATGAAAATCGCCTTCATATCCTGCCCGCCGATGTCCAGAATAAAAGTGACATCCTTCCGGAACTTCCTGGCGGCTCTGTGATGAGCGAGTGTCTCCACGATGCCTTCATCGAAGCCGAACGCGGCCCGGATGAGGTCTTCGCCGTATCCGGTGACCGCACTCCGGCAAACGGAGAGCGTCGTCCCTGTTTCCGTCGCAAGCCGCCGAAGCTTCGCGATTCCCTCCTTCACAGCCTCGATGGGGTCGCCTTTATTGTTCGCATAGTATTCATAAGCGATGTTGCCCGAGGAGTCGATGAGGACCACTTTCGTTGTCGTCGAACCTGAATCAACCCCCAGGAAACAGGGAGAACCCTCCAGCAGCGAGAGGTCGATGTGTTCGACGGATGCTTCGGCATTTACCTGCTGCCACTCGTGGAATTCCTTTTCCCCGTTGAAGAGGGGCGAAAGCGCTCCGGTGACGCTGTCCGTCGCCCGGTGGTTGCATTCCACGCGGTGAATCAGTTCTCCGAGTGTCGTTTGCAGGACGGTTTTGCCGGATGTCATGGCCGCCCCGAGGGCAGGGAACAACTCCGATTTCTCAGGAAGCACCACTTCTTCGTGTGAGATCTGGAGGACCTCGACGAATGCCTGCCGGAGCGAGGGGAAGAAAGTGAGAGGGCCTCCGCAGAACAGGACGTGTGGCGTGATAGCGGTTCCGCGGGCAAGTGTGTTCTTTGACTGGAGCGCAACGGCCTGGACGATGGTCGCGGC
>DAINBR010000312.1:0-4210 GCA_036732865.1 Bacteroidota bacterium
TGCCGTGAAGGATACAGTGCGCTCTTCGTGGTTCTGGATTCCTCAGGAGGAGAGGTGGGCAGGTTTGCGATCGGAAGCCAGACATCGTTGGTTATCCCGTTCGCGGAAACCCTGCCCCTGGATTCGCTCGGAAAAGTGCGTATCAAAAGCATCGGTGACGGCATCAGCGCCGTACGGGTGTATGGAGGAACCACTCTCCTTCGGGATCCGTCCGGACATCCCTCCGGATACGCCCGCGTTGTGATTGCCGCCGGGGAGCAGCAACTCTTCAGGGGAGACAACCCCGCAATCTTGCGCAGAAGCGCCGGCGAACCCATCGAGTCGTTCTACCGCCCCATCACGCTCTCCGAGTACCGGGATGCGTTGCTCGTCCGTACGACGAACCCGGATTTTCCGTACACGCATATGCTGTCCGACGATGTCCGCGCTACGCTCAACCGACCGGAATCGCCGACCGTCTGGAGTTCGGAGTTCATCGGCACTGCGTCCTACGATTGCTACTCTATCCGGCGCGGCCCGGACAGCCACGATGTCGTCGTTCTCAGCATGGCGCACCAGCAAATCCTCATGACGATGGTGGGCCTCGTCAAAATCCCGCTCGTCTTCATTATCGTCGCGGTCCTTGGTGGCGGTGTGGCTGCGGTCGTCGCCTGGGTGCGCGGCAGACGGTACCGGCTCACTTTCCGTGACAAATTGCTGATGGCGATGCTGCTCACAGCGTTCGTTCCGCTGGGTTTGTTGATGTTCTACAGTCAGTATGAAGTCCATCGCCGGGTGATCGAAACTCTCTCCAGCCGGCTTGAAGAGGAGACGGCATCGATCGCCCAGGAGATCGCCGGAATCGGGGAGTATGCCGATGTCTCATCAGATCTCACCTTGCGGCCCGATCGTGTGGAGCTGATCGCTTCCAATGTCGGCACGGATTTCAACGTCTATGTCGGCAACGAGCTGCGGATCAGCAGCCGCCCGGAGCTCTATACAACGGGGCTGCTGGACGATCGGCTGAACGGCAGGGCCTATGCCGCCGTCGTGCTCGACGGCCGGCGTTACCATATGCAGACCGAACATGTCGGGCTGTATCAGTACGAAGTCGGATACAGACCGGTGCTCGATGCGGCAGGCGGTGTTATCGGCATCGTGGGTGTCCCGACGCTGTACAGGCAGGAAGAAGTGGACCGGGAACTCTCCGAGCGGAATGCGGTGCTGATTGGGGTCTATGCGGTGGTACTTCTGTCGATAGTGATTGCGACCACGGTGCTCGCGAACCGGATTGCCGCCCCAGTGCAGAAACTCACGGTGTTGACGCGCGACGTCGCCCGGGGGAACCTGGAGATTTCAGCACGTCTGCCCAGGGCAGAAGGGGAGATCGGGGAACTTGTGCAGGCGTTTGATGCGATGGCGCGCGATGTGCGCCGCAGCCGCGACGAACTTGTGCAGGCGGAACGGGAATTGGCCTGGCGTGAGATGGCCAGACAAATTGCCCACGAGATCAAGAATCCCCTGACACCCATGAAGTTATCCATCCAGCATCTGCGCCAAACCTATCGCGACAACGCACCGGACTTCAGTTCCATCCTGGAGGCGGTAACGCGGACCGTGATAGAGCAGATTGACACGCTCAGCCGTATTGCCTCGGAGTTTTCGCACTTTGCCCGGATGCCCCGGAGGAAAGTCGAGGCGTGTGATGTGGAGAGCGTCGTCCGCGAAGCCGTGCAGTTGTCCCGGCCGGATACACGGGTGACATTCAAGATCGATGCAGAAGCCGGACTTCCGGCCCTGCAGGCCGATCGTGAAGAGCTGCGCCGCGCTTTTATCAATATCATCCGCAATGCCGTCCAGGCGACCGCGGGCAAAGGGACGATTGAGGTTACGGTCCGGCGCAGCAGCTCGGGCGTCAGCGTGGCATTCCGGGATTATGGTTCGGGCATCTCCGACGAGGTCCGCCAGAAGCTCTTCCAGCCGAATTTCTCGACGAAGACGGACGGCATGGGTCTGGGTCTCGCGATAGTGAAGAAGACCATGGATGATCTGGGCGCGTCAATAGCAATTGAGAGCGCCGTGAAGAGGGGGACAACTGTTGTACTCGATATTCCCCTCGAACAGGACCTGCAGGTGTCATGAGTGGCGGACTCTCCATAGTGCGTCCATCCAGTTTCGGACGCGGGACGGCGTTGACCACAGGTCTCAGCACGCGCATCGGGGGAGTTCCGGGTTCGTTGTTCGGAATGAATCTCTCCTTTTCGGTCGGCGATGATCCCGCCATCGTCCACCAGAACCGTGCACGATTCTTCGGGGAGCTGGGAGTCGGGATCACCGAACTGGCCTTGATGCAGCAGGTGCACGGCAGCATGGTGACGCGGGTGGACGCGCCGGGGATATATCCGGCATGCGATGCGATGATCACCAACTGTTCGAGACTCTACTTGTGTGTCACGGTGGCGGACTGTGTTCCGGTGTTCCTGCTGGACCGTGCTGTGCACGGACTCGCCGTGGTGCATGCGGGGTGGCGCGGAACGGCTGCCGGGATCGTCTCTGCGGCCGTGGACGCGCTCACGGTTGCCTACGGCGCTCTCCCCTCCCGCATCGAGGCGTTCATCGGGCCGGCCGCCGGAGCGTGTTGTTACGAAGTCGGCGCGGAGGTGGCCGGGGCATTGGATGCCGGCTCTATCACAGTGCGGAATGGAAAGCAATACGCGGACCTGAAATCTGCTAATGTGGCGCAGCTGGTCCGCGCGGGTGTGTCTGCAAGCTTGATTGAGGTACATCCCGCATGCACGATCCACGAAGCAGCGTCATATCACTCGCATCGGCGCGACGGCTATCGATCGGGACGGATGGTCGGCGTCGCAGGAATCTCCCCGAAGGGTCAGGCCACCGGGGTTCCCGTCGAATGAAACAATGTGGCGTTCAGAAGTGTTAGTGTTCAGGAGTGTTGACTTCAGGGCACGTTTTTCCTATGTTTTTATTTAAGCTTTAATCGCCGAGAACGCGGAGGGAACCATGTGCGGTATAGTCGGCTATATCGGAGCTCAGAATTGTGTTCCATTCATTCTCGAAGGCCTGCGCAGGCTCGAGTATCGCGGCTATGATTCTGCGGGGATCGCGGTGGTCCGCGACGGTGTACTGCACATCCGCAAGAAAGCCGGCAAAGTTGCCGACCTGGCGAAGCTCCTGGGGGAGGAGGACGGTGCACTGAACGCACCCCTCGGAATGGGTCACACCCGGTGGGCCACGCACGGTGAACCGAACGACGTCAACGCCCATCCGCACTGGGATCGCAAGAAACAGATCGCCATCGTTCACAACGGCATCATTGAGAACTATATGGCGATCAAAACGAAATTGATGCGCGACGGGCATCAGTTTCTGGGCGAGTCCGATACCGAAGTGCTCGCGCATCTGATCGGTGTCATGTTTGAGCAATGCGGGGACCTGACTGAGGCAGTGCGTGGGGCCCTCTCAGATGTGGAGGGAACCTACGGTATCGTCGTGCTGTCACCGCAGACACCCGATCGCATTGTCGTGGCGCGCAAGGGTAGTCCGCTGATTATCGGCGTCGGTGATCACGAGAACTATGTCGCCTCAGATGCATCCGCAATCGTTGCCCGCACGCGATCGGTCGTGTACCTTGACGACGGCGAGATCGCGGAAATTACGGCGCAGAAGATCCGGACATTGACGGTCGACGACGTGGCGGTGGAAAAATGTGTGCATCAGATCACCCTCGAGCTGTCACAGATCGAGCGGGGTGGGTACGATCATTTCATGCTGAAGGAAATCAACGAGCAGCCGGAAACCATCCTGAATGCGATGCGGGGCCGCCTGCTCGTGGAAGAAGGGGATGCGAAACTGGGGGGACTGCAGAACACCATCGGCAAGCTTCTGAGTGCACGCCGGATTGTCCTAACCGCGTGCGGCACATCGTGGCATGCGGCGCTCATCGGGGAGTACATGCTGGAACAAATCGCGCGGGTGCCGGCGGAAGTGGAATATGCGTCCGAGTTCCGGTACCGCGATCCGATTGTGAATATCGACGACGTGGTTCTGCTCATCAGCCAGAGTGGTGAAACTGCGGATACGCTCTCCGCGTTGCGCGAAGCGAAGCAGAAGGGGGCCACAGTACTGGGGATCGTGAATGTCGTGGGGAGCAGCATCGCCCGGGAGTCGCACGGCGGGGTATACGTGCACGCGGGTCCGGAGATCGGGGTCG
>DAINBR010000313.1:0-4184 GCA_036732865.1 Bacteroidota bacterium
GTCACGTTGAAGTGAATGATTCGGCGTCTGTCGTGTGAGAGGAAGACCAGGACGTAAAGCAACTTGAAGGTGATGGTTGGAACGACGAGGAAGTCAACAGAGACGATTTGTGCGGAGTGGTTCTTCAAGAACGTTTTCCAGCGTTGCCTGGTTGTTCTATGCTGTCTCTTGGGCATGTATCGTTGTACTGTGGCTTCTGAGATATCAAACGCGAGCTTGAGCAACTCTCCGTGAATCCGGGGGGCGCCCTGTGGAACCACGCAGAATCCGCTGAAACGGGGTGATAGGTGATCGAGTTGCATCTTACTCTGTGAATCCCTTCCTTAGCACACATTTTTCTGTCCTTTGAAATCCACCATCCCCCGAAGCGTCGAGGGCCTTGAACGAGGAGGGACTATGCTGCGATGGGCCGGACTTGAGCGATTCACAATTGCCTTTCTCGTTAGCGCATGTGCAGGCATGGTTGGCTACGCTGGTCTGCGGGGAATAGGTATTCCTTCGGTTGCGGCCGCACCAGCCGTGGTGGTCATCGGAGTGCTCGGCGCGTTTTGGCTTGCATCGCGCCTGCCGGCGGCGCTTGATGGAATCCGTCGAAAGAAGATACAGCTGAGCGTTGCCTGGTCCCTCGTTGCGCTTTACGCCCTTGTTCAAACCGCCCGCCTCACTGCATTCATGATTGATCCGACCGCGCCTCAGTACTCCATCTTTCCTGACGACCCTTGGCTCGTCCAGCACTGTTGTCTCACTGCCTACACAGAAAGCGCACGCCTCGCGGCCGAAGGCGAGCCGAACGTGTACAACGAGAAGATCTACGCCGGCAGGAAAGTGGATTCCTTCAACGTCGACCTCTACCACTACCCCCCGACCTTCCTCCTGTTGCCCATGGCGATTCACGCGATCACCGGCGGCGGATTTCTCGCCGTGCGCGCGGTCTGGTTTTCTGCAAGTTCGCTCACGCTTATGCTGGCAATCGGATTGATCGCTTTTCGATTGGAGCAGGATGGAAGGCTACGCCTGATTGGCATGGGTCCGCTCATCTGGTGCTCGATGCCGGTCCTGGTGGGTCTGCAGATGTCTAACGTCCAGATCCTCGTCTTTGCGACGGCGGGGTTGTCCCTTGTCCTCTTCTCTAGTCGAACTCCTGCCGGCGCCGTAGCCCTGGCGGCTACCATGGTCGCGAAGATATTCCCAGGAATGCTTTTCCTCTACCTGCTCGCCCGCAGGAAGTGGCGCGAACTGGCATGGACGACTGCAGCCGGGATCGTGCTCACTGTGCTGGCGTTCATGATCGTAGGCCCGGCGTCCTTCAAATCGTTCTTCGAATACCAGCTCCCGCGCCTCTCGAGCGGTGAAGCATTTGCGCGACCTTTATCCCGGGAGTTCGCGGTCGCGAGGAACATGTCGCCGTTCGGTATTCCGGTGAAGCTGGCTGCGCTGGGGATTCCGGGGATGACGATGGAGGTCGGCCGGATCGTATCCATGGTCTATCTGGCGTGCATCGTTGGGTTGGCCCTCTGGGCGGGACGGCGCCAGCCCCGATCAGGAACGGAATCGGCTTCAGTTTGGCTCTCTCTAGTGAGTCTCGGCACACTTGCGAGTCCGTTTGCGCCGGCGAACTACGTCCTCGTGTCACTGGTGTGGCTGGTGTGCATGGACCGTGAGCTCTTTCGTCCCCTTGTCGCAGTCCTCTGCTGGCTCCTCATCAGCCTGCCGTTTCTGGTGTCGCACGATGCTCCTTTTCTCATGCAAGCGCTTGCGTACCTGCCCGCTCAAGTTCTCGCACTGGGAGTGCCGGCGGTGATCTTGTGGAAGGCAGGGGTCGAGCGGGAGGGAGAGGTGATGTCGGTGGATGGACCGGTGCTGGCTCTCGGGCAACGCGGATAAGGTGAAGCCGGCAGGTATATATTTTCTCACTCCTGCGCTATCTCGCAAAAGGCGGAATTGACCAGGCACGTATCGCAGCAACCAAGGCTGCACTCCCTGCAATTCTAGTGAAGCGGAACAATATCGATCTCAGTCACAATCTCCCCGATTGCTCATCCTGGACCTGATTTTGGCGTCATCCCGAGTTCCTTCCGTAGCTTCTCCGTGTCAACGCGGTTGAACGCATCGGGAACATGGCGGTTCTTTGATTCAAAATCCAGCAGAAGGGATTCCAGGAGCTCTCGTCCGATCGGATCCTTGGCTGCCTTCCGGGGGGTCATCCCGCGCAGAGCCGGTACGGGTGTGTCCGGCCAGGAAGCCCAGTGCTTCTCCATCTCCCGCCTCAGCATCGCTTGCACTTCCGGAAGTGACATCAGGCGCGCTTGCTCTTCGCCCCTTTTCACGGCGTCTTCGCTGCCTGCGTTCTGGTCAGCCTTCTTCAAGGCCCCTTCCGGGGAGTGTATTTCAGTTCCCAGGTAGACCGCATCCTTTCCGAGCCGCCTCTCAATCTCTTTCCTTGCCCGCTCAGCCCGTTTGGCGGAATTCACCTCAGCAACAAGTGTCGTGGCTTGGATCCTGAATACCGCCTGGACTACCGTCTCATCTTTGCCACGCCCCTTGCGCTGCTTCGACCAATGGATCACAGCGGATTTCCCCTCGTGCTCCTTGATGTTTGTCCCCATGACATCGGCATCGCTCATCTCCGGGTCAAGATCCCTGAACGCCTGAACCGCCCGTTCAAATGATGGGACTTCATAGCGGATCGTGTGAAAAAGCATGGGATCGCCATCGGTGTTCTGGAGATTGCGCGCCGGGTTCGACGCCGCGTCAATCAGCCTGAGGTAGAACAGGCGCATTTGATTTTCGAAATCGAGGAGGATCTCGTCGGGCAAGGGGCTGGTGGTTGAAGGATTCTTTCCAAGGATTGTCTCGCGCAACGTGACCAGGTCCGCCATGAATGCAGAGGGAATGACACGCGTCCCGTTGCCCATCATGAATTCTGTCCCGTCCATCTCCACAACCCGCGCGTAGAGAATACTCCCGCGCTCAAGCGTCGATGATCCCGTGCGTTCGATGATTCGATGGTCGGTCTTGCGCAGGATGTCTCGTGCTGTGAATCCCATCCCCGGCTCCAGTGCGATGACCTGCAGAAAACTGTAAGGTGAATCAAGTGTTGTTTCGATCAGGCGTAGAATCTCAGGATCGATGCTGCTGTCATCGCTTTCAAGCATCGCCTCTCCCGGTCCGGGGCCGTCCTCGGGGAGCCAGTCGTATTCAAACCATCTGGTGAAGAATTCGAATTCGGGATGCGATTCGTTCAACGGAACATCCGGGGAACCGTGGAAATCGGACCAAGCGGCAGCAAGCCCCTCCTCCCCGTACATCCGCTTCGCGAGCCGTACGATGTACTCCGAGGCCTCTCCGTCCAGCCGCCGCAATCGATCATAAATTTCCGATGGAGTCCTGATGGTTGACGCGCCGCAGCAATGCTTGAATTTCTTTCCGCTACCACAAGGGCAGGGGGCATTTCTCTCCATAGAGATCATTCCTCTTCATTTCCAGTGATTCGAAAAGGTACAAATTGCGGGTCAGGAATGCCAGGATGTGCCAGGGCGTGTGCCGCCAACCCAGTTCTGCGACCGGGAGTCGAGGATCACATATATTCCCCTGTCCCTCGTCATTATTCCATCCGAGGCATGATCCGACGAAGGATCTTGATCTGAGTGCACTGTTCGATGCGACGTAGAGGGAATTGGGGGAGAGGGGATGGCTTGAGGGGAGGGAGGTTTAGTCAGTTCTCATCCGAAGTTCTGCATTGTTCCCCGGCGTGGACATAGTTCTCCCTGGATCCGGCGTGCATTGTTTCCAGACTTGTGACCTGATCGCGTGCTACGCGGCCCGTCGGAAGTAATAGTGATGCAGCCCGCCCACGACCGGAGTCTTCTCAATCTCCCCGTCGGCCTGAACTTCGCGCGGTTCCGGTAAGTCTTTGTTGATCGCCAGGTGTGTCCGTTGCGCGTTGTAGTAGCGGACCTATTCCTGCAAAATCTCACGCAGGTGTGTTTCATTCAGAATGATCAAGTGGTCTAGACATTCTCGCCTTATGCTCACGATTAGTCGTTCCGCGTATCCATTCTGCCACGGCGATTTGTAGGCCGTAAGGAGTGGGTCTATGCCAAGTGCGGTAACAGTATCGGCAAACATTTCGCCGAACTTCGCATCACGATCCCGCAGAAGAAATCTTGGTGGCTCATGATCAC
>DAINBR010000314.1:0-4142 GCA_036732865.1 Bacteroidota bacterium
CAATGAGACTTGTGATGCGGTCGGTAGTCCGAAACGAATCGTGGTCGTAGGGTTGAACGGATTCGGATAGTTTTGCGACAATGAGAAGGAGGTGGGGATCATGTCCATTTCGTCCAGCCCCGTGATCGTGCCACGCACCAGGGTCACCGTCGCCGTATCGGCGTTGTAGACAACCGGATTCCCGTCCTTCACCGCAACTGACCATTTCAGAATCACAGAGTCTGCAGTGCCGAGGTAGGTCAGGAGCTGCTTTCCCGTGCGCACCAGCAATGTGTCATGGGCCGAGTTCGCGGTTGGAACGGCGGCCTTTCCGATCGGCATCCATTGATAGGTGAGGACGTCGCCGTTGAAGTCCAGGGCACTCCTCCAGCGGAATGTAAGGACCTGTGCAGTGTCGTTCAAAACGACCCTCGAACCTGCGGCTGGTTCGAGCAGTGCGAACTTCCTCAACGGCGGGGGGTTGAATGGGGCAAAGTCAGCATTGAATATGGGGGTAATCTGATATCCGTTGTTGTGCAGGCTTGCCGAGGTAGTGAATTGAGTAGCAACGCCCGTTAGTTTTACAGGGAAATTGGGGTACGCACTACCCGGTATCTCCGTGTCACTGTCCAGGCGCAGAATAAGCGTGTCGACGCCGTCCCAGATATTCAGGTTTGCCGCGACGCCAAGTCCCGGCCACTGTGCAGATGCAAAATCGAGTGGATGTGCAAGGGCCAACTGAATTCGGCGGCTTTCGTACATCTCCGGATTGGCTTTGAATTGGTTAATGGTCAATGGAATAGCAGTAATCACATTTCCGGTGTCGATGACAACGATATCCTCTGCCAGATCCATCGGAACGATTTCTGTCGTTCCTCTGTAGTAGTCGATAACACCCGTTACCATGGCCCGGTAGCCCGGCCCTATCGCCGGCGCCCCCGTGAGGCCACTCTTGAAAATCTGCAAGCCTCCGGTGGCATCCTGGATGAAGTACCCGAAGTTCGTAGTTTGGATATTGACGGAATTGATCAAGCCAACAACGCGCAGAGTGTCACCTCTCCGGTCCGGCTGGCGATCGAGGTTTGCGTCAATACGTGCCTCGCCAATGGTTACAATATCGAAAACGTAACCCGGAGTATTGATCGTCAATGTATCGTGACTTGTGAGCTCATAGGAATTCGCGCCACCCGGTGCAGCCACCAACACTACTTGCTCATTGGAATTCTCGAAATAAACCAAGTTCCCCATGGCATCGTTGATGACACAGCTGCGCGCCGAAGATGCGTTGTTGTCCGGATCAGCCCATGCGATGGCCCGCGTCGGTTTAGCTGCGTCGAGATTCGTGAACACGTACAACCCGCTGACCTCTGTCTGTTGTGCGGTACCCAGATCATGTGACATATAGAGGATATCGTCTGATCCACTGGTGGATGCGCCATCCCAGAGCCCCAGTGTCACCGGATCACCATCAGCCATCCGTGCCAACCATACGGTGTCTGCAAGAGTCTTCGGCAGCGATCCCGTGGTGAGGTTGAACTTCAAGATCCCCCGCGATCGGACCGGCAAGGTGCCGATTGCCGAATCCGCTCTGAAGATAACGTACAAGGAGCTATCCTGGGCGATCTTGGCATCCCAGAAGAAAAGTCTCTTGTCAAGATAGGAGCCGACGGTGACGAGTTTCTGGGGCGCCGCGGTGTTGAACGCCTGCGTGCCGATGGCCACGCTGAAGACAGCGCTATCGCCCGTAACATACAGCGTCTTGGCCGATCCTGTCCCACGTACATCCAATCCCTGGATCTGCATACCGTACGCGCTGGTATCGAAAAGGGCAACATTCAACGTGTCAATATGGAGCCGATAAATGTGACGGTCGGTGAGGCCGATGACGTAAATGTATCCATCTTCATCTGCAGTAGGAGAGAACCGTATGCCGGGTGTTCCGGGAATGGTCACGCCGGTGGTCGGAACATATGCGGAGTCAGGTTTGAAGCCCCACTGACGTCCATCCGCAGAATGCCGTACGAGGCCGGTTGCATAGCCGCCACCGCTGACGGCGTAAATGAAACCAAACCAGCGCGATGCGGGATCCTTGATGCTTGTTATACCACGCGTGAAAATGGAAGGTGTTGTCACCGTAACTTCCGTGTAGGATGAGAATCCGGCATGGTATGCAGTGACAGCAGCTTTGTACGCACCGGCGCCGGCTGCCACTTTGGGCGCGGTGGCACCGTTCCACATGACGGCGTTGTCACCAACGGCGAGACCTGTTTTCTTAACAGTAGCAACGGGTGAACCGCCTGCTGCCGGAACGACTTGTACCATCACGGAATCAGCAGCCTGATTCAGAATGAACCGAATTGCTGCGCCGGTGCCATCCGCAAAACTCCCGTCGAATGGAGCAGTGGAGTAGTCCTGCGTTATGCGGATGAAGGATGGGTAGACATCTGCCAAGGTAGGCTGCGTAGCTGCGACGAAGAGCGCGGCCACGAGAGCAAAGAATAGCAAACGTTTTCGCATATGCGGCTCCGTTGAGTTGTTCTAGTGGTTCAGGTGGGTTAGTTAACAAACATTATGATCGAAAATACAGAGGAGAAAGGCAAGGGCGGTTTCCACTAAAAGCAAAAGATTACGAACGCCGAAATCCCCATTCGAACTGACCGGATGATTTCACCGGTTCGCTCCTTCCAGCACTTCTTTGATGGCGCTGACCGCCCCCCCGATGTCTTTAATGCCGGTCCAGTTGTAAATGCACATGTACCTGCATCTCGGATCAGACAATGTGCGGTCGATGGCCTGGTGCCAGTCAGCAGAGTCTTTCTTCTCCATAAGCATCCATTCAACAGCGGCCCAAAACGGCGCATCGCTTCTCTGCAGCGCGTTCTGCACCCCCTTGTCTTTGGTCGCGTCGCTCGCATACCGGTAGAAGCTCCATCCCGGACAGGAATACCTGTTCAGCGCGGTGTAGTAAAGAAGCTCTTCATCCTTCCATCCGCCGACATGCGTGAACAGCTTTTCCCGGGGCACCCCCAACCCGGCTGCCAGCGAACAAAGGTCGCCGAGATGCCGCCTGACGATCTCGGCAAGGTGGGCCTCCTGAAGCACTCCGGAATCAGCCAGTTGCGCAGTTCTGACGGCTGCATAGCCGATCGCTGTTACGCCGCGACCCGGCAGCAAATCACCTTTTAGCTCAACTTGCGGATCCCTACCCTCGGGCTGATCCAGGAGCGCATTCCCATCCGGATAGTAAAATGAGTTCACTCCGATGGCACTCTCCCATCCCAGCTTGATGCCGATGAGCAGAGATTTTTTCTCCTCAGGCAACCTGCCCCACCACTGGAGGATCAGCGGGACGAGAATTTTCATCTCATCGTGACACGCTCTGCGGTAAGGGAGGCTCATGAAATTGGGGGGCGGCAGGACCCGGATTTGTCTCCCCCAGTTCCGCCAGGCGATTTTCATCGCATGCTCGGGTCCCCAGCCTGACCACTCGACATTCCACTTATTTTTCTGGTCATACCCGGGTCGCTCCTGATCCCACCAATTCCATAGGTCCGAACGGGCTTCCCACCACTGTTCGCCGTCAAGTTGTACGACGACCGGAATATTATGCTGCTCGGCGAGACCGAGGAATTTCAGCAAGTTGGTCTTGCATTGATCCCCGGGCTCGTTGAGGTACGAGAATATGGCACCGATACCCAGCCTCACATGACCCGGCGGGCTGCCCTGCACCAATCTCCCTATCTGCTGAAACAGGGAGTCATGTTGCTCCCCGGGGATGATGTTCAAGACAAGGTATTGCTCCCCTCCCCTGGCATCGCAGAAGGCGAACAACACCAGCGCCAGACAGGCGGCTGCAGTTATGAATACCCGGCCGTGCAATCGTTGCCTTTCTTCCATCCACACTCACCGTGACGTGGGTTTCACATCGCCGGAACGATGCCCTGCACATCAGCTCGCACCACCCATGTTCCCTCCGCGACAAAATGGGTCGCAAACGCGCGTCTCACCCTGGTCTTCGAGAGATTCGCGTATGAACCATGAATTGTCATGCCGGTGAAGAATACACCCGCGCCCTTCGGCACCACCAGGAAGGTCATGTCGGCGCGCGAGACGCCATCGATCTCAAACGAATAAAATTTCTGGTTCCATTCTTTGCCGGACCG
>DAINBR010000315.1:0-4135 GCA_036732865.1 Bacteroidota bacterium
TCGGCGCCGGCACACTCCTCGTCCAGGTCGATCCCCGTCACCGCGGCGACATCCCCGAACCGTTTGTGGCGGTTACGGACCTCGAATAATGCCATGGCTACTCCTCAACAAACCAGGCGTCCACGGGCATCCCTGTCTTGAGGATCCCCTCCGGATTCGGTTTGAAAGAGGTGACGTCGTTTCCGGTGACGATATGCTCGAAGAACGGCAACATCTCCAGCTCTTCGAGCGTGATCAGCGTTGTCCGGCGACCCTTCCCCGTGAAAACGGCAAGCCGGATCCCGTGACGACGGAGCATCGCGAGCACCGGGACGATTCCCTCATGAACCTCGGCCATCTCTTTATGATGGGCGCGGTAGTATGCGCACATTTCGTCCATAACGCGCGGGACCATAACCGCACCGAATATTTCTGCAGCGGCACCTTCTTCCGGGGGGCCGAAGTGGCTGACAATTTCCTGCGGTGTGAATGTACGACCGAGGTGGAGTTGCGCCACATGGTTGAAGGTAGCAAAAATCAACTGATTTGTCCGTGCAAGCGTTCCGTCGATGTCGAAGATCATGCACGCAAGCCGGTCGGGTGTCGCCATGAGTAGCTCGCTTCCAAGGGAATATCAATGCTAAGAGATTAATATACGCACGGCTCCGCCAATATTCAATCAGCTTGAAGTTCGGGGGAGTTGTTGGTACATTAGGCTCCACATTGCGACAGCACTTATGCCTTCCTCAACCCCGTTTGCCCGTCTGACGCTCAAGCGCCATGAAGAACGCCGAATCGTTGCCGGCCACCCCTGGGTGTTCAGCAATGAGATCCGGGATATGGCAGGATCTCCCGCACAGGGTGATCTTGTTGAGCTCCGGGATGCCGGAGGTCTCTGCCTCGGCTATGGGTTCTACCACCCTCACTCGTTGATCGCCTTCCGATTCCTGTCAGAGACGCCGGTGACTCCTGACGCCGCTTTTTTCACAGCGCGCATCGCGACAGCGCTCGCGCTGCGGGAGAAGATCTTTCCGGGGAGTACCTTCTACCGGCTCGTGCACGGCGAAGGAGATTTCCTGCCCGGCCTGGTCATTGACAGGTTCAACGATCACCTTGTGATTCAGACTCTTGCAGCGGGCATGGACATGCGTTTAGAGGCTGTTTGCGATGCCCTCGGATCGTTGCTGCATCCTGCTTCCATCGTGGAGCGCAATGAATCATCGCAGCGGGCACTTGAACATCTCCCGCCCCGGAAGGGCGTCCTTCGCGGCAGCGCGGCGCCGACCGAAATCATCGATGAAGGGGTACGTTTTATCGTCGATCCATTGGGGGGACAGAAAACGGGTTTCTTCCTGGACCAGCGTGTAAACCGGTTGCTGGTCCGTCAGTTCACACATGGAGCCCGTGTGCTTGACTGTTTCTGCAACGACGGAGGTTTCTCGCTGCACGCTGCCGCCGGCGGGGCACTCTCTGTGCATGGCATCGACAGTTCCGCCGACGCGGTGGAACGCGCTGAACGAAATGCAGCACTCAACAAGGCCGGCACTGTCACGTTTCAGCAGGCCGATGTCTTTGAGGCATTGGCCGGCATGGCTGCCGCGGAACGCCGGTTTGACCTCATCATTCTCGATCCGCCGTCGTTCACCAAGAGCAGGAAGAATGTCGCAACCGCGAAGAAGGGGTACAGGGATCTGCACCGGCTCACATTGCCGCTCCTGGCGAGCGGCGGCCTCCTGGCGACGGCATCGTGTTCCCACCATATCCTCCCCGGCACATTTCTGGACGTCATCGATGCCACGGCGAGAGAGGGCAACCGGCGCCTCCAGCAGCTGGCGTGGCGCGGGGCATCTCCCGACCACCCCGTCCTCCCCGCAGCGCCGGAAACAGAGTACCTCAAGTTCGCCCTGTTCCGGGTACATTGATTGCTTTTGGCCCGGCGAGAACCTATTTTCGAAGAGGGGTGTTGTTCGTGAGAGAAAGGAGTTGAAGCAATGGACGCACGCGGTGCTGTGCTCGCCCTGCTCGTCGCCTGCAACGGATTGCTTCCGGTAACAACGGCGGTTGCCCAGGATCCCCGACGTCAGTGGGATCCGGTCCCACCGCGGGATACCGTTGTGCAGGCAGGGAACCTTCCAGAAGATCCAACAAGCCCCGACAAGTTTCCCAATATCTGGAGTCTGGACATTCTGTTGTCGAATGATGGCTTCGGTCTCGGGACAAGTTACCGGAGATCGGTGACGCCCGATCTCTCGTGGTTTCTTTCGTTTTCCGTGTCCGAGTCGAAGGACGAGCGGGAAGTTGAATATTACGACTACTACTATGGCATCTCCGTAACGCCGGGGAAGCTCAACCGCTTCCTGGTCCTTCCGCTGATGGGTGGTGTCCAGTTCCGGTTATTCCGGGACGATATCGTAGATACATTCCGCCCATATCTGACTGCCGGTGCGGGACCCACGATGGTCTACATGATGCCATATGTGCAACTCTTCCAGCAGACGGATGGCAGCTACCTCTCCGAGCAGATTGACTATTTCAAAGCCATTGGCAAGGGGCAACCGCACTACACAGTCGGCGGATTTGTCGGCTTCGGTGCGAACTTCGGCACGGAGCGATCCAACATCTTCGGGGTCAACTTCCGCTACTATTTTACCTATATTCTCGGCGGAGGACTTCCATCCCTCTATAATGAGCGCACCGGAGCAGTTGCAGCGACCAAGGAGAATTTTGGAGGGTTCGTCATCAGCTTGAATGTGGGAATGGCGTATTGAGTGTATGCAGGGATGGCGTGTTGCATGAATGTGGGGATGGCGTACTAAATGGCGAAAGGCACTGACGATCGCGCCAACTCTCCCCTCCAATCGACGCGCCGCCAATGCCTTTCAAGTCTCACGGCAGCTGCAATATAGCAGCTTCGGGTCCGCATGGCAGTGACGGCCGTCACTGTGCGCCGAAGAGACAAGGGTAACAATACTGAGAGGGGGAACGAGGTGCGGCTACCCGGCGGCAGCGGCGGCCCGCAACAGTCCCTGCAGGTGTTTCCCCGTGAACGATCCCTTCTGTCCCGCAATCTGCTCCGGTGTTCCCACCGCAACGACATTCCCTCCTTCATCCCCTGCTTCCGGACCGAGGTCAATAACCCAATCGGCGCATTTGATCACATCGAGATTGTGCTCGATGATGACGACCGAATTCCCCGCGTCGATGAGAGCGTTAAAGCATCGTAGCAGCTTTGCGATGTCGTCGAAATGCAGACCGGTCGTGGGCTCATCGAAAATGAACAGCGTGTGACGGTCCGCCGGCGGTGAGCTGAGGTGCGCGGCCAGTTTGATCCGCTGTGCTTCCCCCCCGGAAAGCGATGTCGCCGGCTGGCCCACCCGGATGTATCCCAACCCGACGTCCTGCAGCACCTTCAGCCGTGACGCGATGCGGCGCCCCTGCGCTTCCTGGCCGAAGAATTGTGCGGCCTCATCCACAGTCATTGCCAGCACGTCGTCGATATTCTTTCCGCGGTACCGGATGTCCAGGATCTCATGTTTGTATCGCTTTCCTTTGCACACATCACAGGTCAGATAAAGGTCGGCGAGGAACTGCATTTCCACTTTGACGACACCATCCCCTTCGCAGGCATCGCACCGTCCCCCGGGAACATTGAAGGAAAATGCCCCCGGTTTCAGTCCGTGAATCCGCGCCGCCGGCGTCGAAGCAAAGAGCGTCCTGATCAGGTCGAATGTTTGTATGTAGGTCACCGGGTTCGACCGGGGTGTGCGGCCGATCGGCGATTGGTCTACCATTTCGACTGCACTGAGCAGCTCCACACCCTCGATCCCACGGTGTGTGCCGGCACGGACGCCTCCCTCGCCCAGGAGGCGCCGGACCCCGTTGAAGAGAATATCATGCACCAGCGTGCTCTTCCCGCTTCCGCTGACCCCGGTGATACATACCAGGAGCTGCAACGGAATGTCGACGTCGATCTGTTTCAGGTTGTGTTCAGACGCTCCCAGAATGCGAAGCGTGAGTCCCGTCGGCGCTCTTCGGTGCCGCGGGAGCGGAATGCTCTTGCGGCCGGAAAGGTATGCTCCCGTCAACGACACGGGGTCTTTGAGAATCGCGTCCGGGGGGCCATTGAACACGACCTGGCCGCCTTGTTCGCCTGCAC